>CANFTU010000041.1 GCA_947450005.1 Comamonadaceae bacterium
AACGGCACCTCGGCAAAGCCGTTGATCAGCTTGCCAACGATGTAGCAGCCCTTGTTGCGAAAGAACAAGCCCGACAAGGCCTGGAGCTGGAAGTTGGCGCGCAGCTTGGCGTCGCCCATACGCTGAGCCATCGCCTGCGCCACGAAGGCAGCGTCACGTTCCAGGTCCACAAACGGCACACACAAGCCGAAGTCCTGCACCAAACGCAACAGCGTGGACTGCATGTTGTCCCGTGTCGGGTAGTAGGCGCGGTAAGTGGGCTCGGCGCCCAGGGCGCCGTCTTCGATGTATTCGGTACTCACCGCCGGCCGGACAAAAATGAAATCGTTCTGAAAATACGAGCGGTGCAGAATTTTGGTGGTGACGGAGTTAAAAAATGTCTCGGCCAGTTCGGGTTGGTGGTGGTCTACCAGCAGGCCGATGTAGTGCAGCTTGATTTGCTGCCACACCTCCATGGCCTGTTCGCCGGCTTTGAACTCGCGCTCCAAGCGGTTGCTGCATTCTTTGACGCGCAGATCATAAAACTCGATGCGCTCACGCTGGGCGCGCTGCTGGCCATGCCAATCCTGCGTCTCAAAGCGGTGCTTGGCGCGCGCGGACTCGGTGCGGAACAGCCGGTAATGCCGGTTGAAGCCGTCCATCATGGCCTGCGCCACCTCGTAAGCCAGCGGCGAGTCCAGGCGTTTAGCGAATACCGGCATGGCCTTGTGCGCTTTGAATCAGAGCGCGCGGCTTCGCGCAATCCAGCGCTGGTGCAAGGCCTGCAAGGCCAGCGCATACGCCCCGGCGACCTCGTCGCTGCTGGCGGCGGTCACCCGCATGTCCTGTAACAAACCGTTCTCCAGCCCGTAGACCCAGCCGTGAACCACCACGGTTTGCCCGCGCTGCCAGGCGTCAGTGACGATGGTGGTGCGGCAGACGTTGCGCGCCTGCTCCAAGACGTTGAGTTCCACCAACGCATCGACGCGCAGGCTCTCATGCAGGCTGCTCAGGAATTCTTCCTCGAGGTCGCGCACGTCCTGCACATGGCGAAGCCAGTTATCGACCAGACCAGCGCGCTGGTTGTTCATGGCCGCGCGAATGCCGCCGCAATTGCTGTGGCCCACCACGATGATGTGTTGTACGCCCAGCACGTCGACTGCGTACTGGACTACGCTCAAAGCGTTCAAGTCCGAGTGAACCAGCAAGTTCGCGACGTTGCGGTGCACGAACAATTCGCCAGGCAGCAAATCCACCAGTTCATTGGCCGGAACGCGGCTGTCGGCGCAGCCCAACCACATATAGCGGGGCTTTTGCTGGTTGCGCAGGCCGGTGAAAAACCCGGGGCGCGCGGCCTCGACTTTGGTGGCCCATTCGCGGTTGCGGTCAAATAATTCGCTGAGTTCTTTGGACATACAAATAGTGGGTCTTACATGGTTTCGCTGAACAATTCACGGCCGATCAGCATGCGGCGGATTTCACTGGTACCCGCCCCGATTTCATAGAGTTTGGCGTCGCGCCACAAACGCCCTAAAGGGTAATCGTTGATGTAGCCGTTCCCGCCGAATATCTGAACGCCCTCGCCAGCCATCCACGTGGCTTTTTCGGCGGTCCACAAAATCACGCTGGCGCAGTCTTTGCGGACCTGGCGCACATGCTGCGTGCCCAGGAGGTCCAGATTTTTGGCAACCGTGTACGCAAACGCTCGCCCGGCCTGCAGCACGGTGTACATATCGGCCAGCTTGCCCTGGATCAGCTGGAACTCGCCAATGCTTTGGCCGAACTGCTTGCGGTCATGGACATAGGGAATCACGTTGTCCATCACCGCCTGCATGATGCCCAGCGGCCCTCCGGCGAGCACGGCGCGCTCGTAGTCCAAGCCGCTCATCAAGACCTTCGCACCGTTGTTGACACCGCCCAGCACATTCGCCAGCGGGACTTCAACGTTCTGAAACAGCAGCTCACCGGTGGAACTGCCACGCATGCCCAGTTTGTCCAGCTTTTGCGCCACGCTGAATCCCGGCATGCCCTTCTCGATCAGGAAAGCACTCACGCCACGGCCACCCAGCTCCGGTTCCGTCTTGGCGTAGACCACCAACACATCGGCGTCGGGGCCGTTGGTAATCCACATCTTGCTGCCGTTGAGCACAAAGTAGCCGCCCTTGTCGTCGGCACGCAGCTTCATGCTCAGCACATCGCTTCCCGCACCCGGCTCACTCATGGCCAGCGCGCCAACATGCTCGCCGCTGATAAGCTTTGGCAAATACTTGGCGCGCTGCGCTGCGCTGCCGTTACGACGGATCTGGTTGACGCACAAATTGCTGTGCGCGCCGTAACTCAGGGCCACGCTGGCGCTGGCACGCGATATTTCTTCCATGGCCACCATGTGCGCCAGATAGCCCATGTGCGCGCCGCCGTATTCCTCTTCAACCGTGATGCCCAGCAGGCCCATGGCGCCGAGCTTGGGCCAGAGGTCCATAGGGAACTGGTCTTCGCGATCAATCGCTGCGGCGCGGGGCGTGATTTCAGCCTGGGCAAAGGCATGCACCGCCTCACGCAAGGCGTCAATCTCATCGCCGAGTTGGAAGTTCAGGCCTGGCAAATTCACGCAGCGACTCCTGCGGCGCGGGCGCTCAACTTGCGCGGCGGTTTCACGGCAGCTTTGGGGGCGGCAGCATCCATGCGCGTGAGCAAAGCACGCGCCTCACGCTGGTGGGTTTTGATTTCTTCGAGGTTGGCCTGCAAGTCGGCGAGCTGGCCTTCAACCTGCTCGCGATGGCGCGCCAAGACGTCGAGGAATTTGTGCAACTGCGCGCCGGTATCGCGCGGGCTGTCATAGGTGTCGATGATGTCTTTGGCCTCGGTCAGACTCAGGCCCAGGCGCTTGGCGCGCAGGGTCAGCTTCAAGCGGGTGCGGTCGCGTGCGCTGTAGACCCGGCTGCGTCCCAGCGGGCCGGTTCGCTGGGGTTGTAACAACCCCAGGTCTTCATAAAACCGGATGGCGCGGGTGGTGAGGTCAAACTCGCGGGCCAACTCGCTGATGCTGTAGCTCATAAAACAAAAGGCTCCTTGGGCTCGTAAACGTCGCAGGGCGCATCCACCTACAATGCCCGAACTGGTTGACGTTAACGTAAACGTCAATTATGAACCATCACCCACACCATGAACCCCCAGGAAGCCCAGCTGCACTACCCGCTTGCGAACACGCTGCCGCCCTCAGGGGCTTGTATCGACATCGCGTCGGGCGTGAAGTGGATCCGCATGGCACTGCCCTTTGCGCTGGACCACATCAACTTGTGGCTGCTGCGCGATGACATTGACGGCGTAGCCGGTTGGAGCATTGTGGACTGCTGCATCGATGCGCCCGAGTCGCGCGCCCAGTGGGAATTGCTTTTTGAGCGCGCGCTGGAAGGCCTTCCCGTCCTGCGGGTCATCGTCACCCACATGCATCCGGACCACATCGGCCTGGCGCATTGGCTGTGCGCGCGCTGGCAGGCCAGCCTGTGGATCAGCGGCATGGACTACCACGTCGCCCGCAACCTGTGTGCGGAAGACACGGCGTTGAGCGGCGACATGTCGGCCGATTTCATGCAGACACACGGCTGGAGCAGCCCCGAGGACATAGCCCGGATCCGCCTGCGCGGCGGCTTTTACCGCAGTCTGGTTCCCCAACTGCCCGCCACCTTCCGCCGCATGCAGGATGGTGCCTATGTTCGGATTGGGGGCCGGGACTGGCGCTGCATCAGCGGCTTCGGCCACGCGCCGGAACACCTGGCTCTGTACTGCGCGGCCAGCGGCGTATTGATCAGCGGCGATATGGTGCTGCCGCGGATTTCAACCAACGTGAGCGTCTACCCCCAGGAGCCGGAGGCCGACGCGCTGGCTTTGTTTTTGATGTCTATCGATAAATTCCGCGCCTTGCCGGCGGACACGCTGGTGCTGCCCTCACACGGCAAACCTTTTACCGGCTTGCACACCCGGGTTGACCAGCTGCAAGACCACCACACGGCACGGCTGTCTGAACTGCAAGCAGCGTGCAGCGCCGCGCCCTGCAGCGCATTCGATGTGTTGCCGGTTTTATTCAAACGGAAGCTGGATTTTCACCAGACCACCTTCGCGATGGGCGAAGCCATTGCGCATTTGCATTGGCTGTGGTTCACGCAGCGCGTGCAGCGCACCCGCCACCCGGACGGGGTCTACCGCTTCACCACGCGGGCAGACGCTCCTGCTTGAGTTCGCGGCGCAACGCCGCGTAATCCGGCAACACGGATTGCACCGTGTCCCAGAAAGCCGGGCTGTGGTTCATCACCCTTAAATGGCTCAGTTCGTGCACCACCACGTAGTCAATGACCTCGGGACGGAATTGCAGGAGCCGCCAATGCAAGCGCACCGTGCCGTCCGCCTTGGCGCTGCCCCAGCGCGTGCGCGCATTGCTTAAGAGTAGGTTGCTCCAGCGCACGCCGAGCTGCGGCGCGAAATGCGCCAGACGCTGACCGAACAAGGCCAGCGCCTGCCCTTGCATCCAGCGTTGCATGGCGCGCTGCAGTTGAGCCGGCGTAGCGTCTGTGCCCAAGGGCAACCACAAGGTCTCACCCGCTGCGTCCCACACCGGGCCCACGCTGCGCGGCTGACGCCGGTCCAGGCGCAACATGATGGTGCGCCCCAGGTAAGGCAATTCCATGCCATCGGACCAGCTGATCGCAAGTGGCGCCTGGGCCTGTTGGCGCTTACTGACCTCATGCAATTTGCGCACGATCCATTCGGCTTTTTCCTGGAGCGCGGCATCCACCACATACAAAGGTGTGCGCAGCGGGGCACGCACGCTCAAGCCCTGGGGCCCGACCTGAAACCCGATGGTGCGGCGGCGCGCGCGCACAAATGCATAACGCACCACCATGCCCTCGCACCGCGCCTGCCGGGTGGCTTGGGGATGCGAAAAGGCGGGGGGCATGGCGGCGTCAACCGCGTCTGGCAAGGTCTGCGAAGGCTGCACTGGCGGAGCCGCAGCAAACAAGTCCAGCGTGTAGCGCAACAAGCGGTGCACGGCGCGAACTCCTACGGCATGTCCACGGTCGCCGAATAGGCCTGCGGATCCAGGCGGCGCATCTCGGCCTCAATCCAGGCCTCGACCTCGGCCATCAGCTCATCCGCGCGGCGGCCCTGGCTGGGAATGGGCTTGCCAATCGATACCGTGACCAACCCGGGCCGCTTGATAAAGGCCTTACGCGGCCACACCATCGCCGTGTTCACCGCGACCGGAACCACCGCCGCACCGGTCTGTACCGCCAGCTTGGTACCGCCCACTTTGTAGACGCCCCGCTGGCCGCGCGGTATCCGCGTGCCTTCTGGAAACATGATCACCCAGATGCCGCGCGCGAGCAACTCCTGGCCCTGCGAAACCACCTTCGAAAAGGCCTTGGCGCGCAGGGCGCGGTCGATATGGATCATGTCCAGCCGCCCCATGGCCCAGCCGAAGAAAGGGATGTAGAGCAGCTCTTTTTTAAACACATAGGCCAACGGACGCGGCATCAAAGTCGGCAGCAAAAAAGTCTCCAGCGTGGACTGGTGTTTGACCAACAACACCACACCCTGTTCATGACCGGTAGGCAAATGCTCGGCCCCCACAACCTGCACACGGATTCCCAGAATCACACGCGCGCCATCCACCGCCCAGCGCAACCAACGCACCGCCATCCAGTACAGGCGCACCCCACGCACCCGTGTGGACACCAGCAGCATGAGAATGCCCCAGGGGACCACTGTCACCAGCATCCACAAGGCGTGCAGCAATGAGCGCAAAAAGTTCATGTCGGTGCCCGCAGGCGCTTACCCGCCGCTACCAATCAGCGCGTCGACAAAAGCGGCCAAATCGGCGTGTGCGGTACAGACCGAAGGACAGCCAGCGGGCAATTGGCCTTCAGCCAGCCCCTCGGATTTGCCGGTGCGAACCAGATACGGCACGCAGCCAGCAGCCAGCGCGGCCACGGCATCACGCGCCGTATCGCCCACCGCGGGTACACCACGCAGATCAATGCCATAGCGCTCGCCGATGCGGCGGAACAAACCTGCTGCCGGTTTGCGGCAGTCGCACGCATCAGCCGGGGTGTGGGGGCAGAAGAACACCGCATCGACGCGCCCGCCCACAGCGGCCAGCAGGCTGTGCATCTTGCTGTGCATGGCGTTGAGGGTTTCCATATCGAAGAGCCCGCGCCCGATACCGCTTTGGTTGGTCGCCACCACCACATGCCAGCCCGCCTGGTTGAGGCGGGCAATCGCCTCCAGCGCGCCGGGCAGCGGCAACCATTCGGCGCTCGACTTGACGTAGTCGTCGCGGTCTGCGTTGATCGTGCCGTCGCGATCGAGGATGACGAGTTTCATGGCAGCGACCGCGCTATCAGGCCGCGAGTTTGGACAAATCGGCCACGCGGTTCATCGCCAGGTGCAAAGTCTTAAGCAGGCCCAGGCGGTTCAGCCGCACATCCAGCTGCTCGGCATTCACCATCACGCCATCAAAGAAAGCATCGACCGGTACCCGCAAGACCGCGAGGGCTTGCAGGCTGGCGGTGTAGTCGCCCGCATCAAACAACGCTTGGGCTTTAGGGAGCGTGGTTTGCATTGCCGCGTAAAGGGCTTTTTCGGCATCCTCCTGCAACAGGCCCGTGCTGACATGCGCGTCCACGTCGTCGGCTTTTTTGAGGATGTTGGCGATGCGCTTGTTGGCCGCAGCGAGCGCCGGGCTCTCGGGCAGGGCGGCGAAGGCGCGCACCGCCAGCAGACGCTTAGGCACTTCGCCCAGACGCTGCGGACGCAGCGCCAGGACGGCCTCAACCTCTTGGGCGCTGTAGCCTTGCTCACGCAGGCTGCCGGACAAACGGTCGTATATGAAATCGGCCAACGCCACCGTTGCATCGGTGATGCGCGTACCGAAAGCAGGATTGGCATCGCGCAACAAGTCAGCCAAGGTCAAAGGCAAGTCCTTTTCCACCAGCATGCGAATCACACCCAGCGCATGGCGGCGCAAGGCAAACGGATCTTTGTCACCCGTGGGTAGATTGCCGATGCCGAACATGCCGACCAGGGTTTCCAGCTTATCGGCCAGCGCAACGACCAGACCGACGTCGCTGCGCGGCAAGGCGTCACCCGCGAAGCGGGGTTTGTAGTGGTCTTCAATGGCTTCGGCGACCTCGACGGACAAGCCGTCATGGCGTGCGTAATAGCCACCCATCGTGCCTTGCAACTCCGGAAACTCGCCCACCATATCGGTAAGTAAATCGGTCTTGGCTAAACGCGCGGCCAAGCTCGCTGGTTCGGCGAGCGCCGCGCCACCGAGCTGAATGCCGATGGCGCTGGCAATCTGGCACACGCGCTGCATGCGATCACCCTGCGTGCCCAACTGGTTGTGATACACCACTTTGGACAGGCCATCCACACGCGATTCGAGCGTTCGCTTGCGGTCCTGGTTGAAGAAAAATTGGGCGTCTGCCAAACGCGGACGCACCACGCGCTCATTGCCGCCGACCACGGCGCCGGGGTCAGCGGGGTTGATATTGCTGACGATCAAAAACCGGTTGCTCAGCTTGCCCGATGCGTCGAGCAGGGGAAAGTATTTCTGGTTCGCCTTCATGGTCAGAATCAGGCATTCCTGCGGCACTTCCAGAAATTCGGCGTCAAAGCTGCACACCATCACGGTGGGGCGTTCAACCAGACCGGTCACCTCGTCCAACAAGGCGTCATCGTCTACCGGTTGCGCGCCGAGCGCCGCCGCTGCGGCTTGCAATTGCCGCGCAATCTCATTGCGCCGCCGGTCGAAGCTGGCGATTACCGCGCCATCGTCGGCAAGCGTTTTCTCGTATGCATCGGCATGCGCAACCACCACCGGCGACACGCGCGCCTCAAAGCGGTGGCCTTGTGTGCTGTTGCCCGCACTCAGGCCCAACGCGGTCACCGGAACCACTTCGCCGCCGTGCAAGGCCACCAGGCCGTGGGCCGGGCGCACAAAGCTCACGGTGCTCCAACCGGGTAGCTCGCAATCGCTCGCAAGCTGGTACTGCATGACTTTGGGGATGGGCAGTTTGGCGATGGCCTCTGCCAGCGCTTTTTGCAGGCCTTCAAGCAAGCTGGCGCCGCGCACCATGCTGTCGAAAAACAAGGCCTCGGCTTTGCCGTCCATACGTTTGTGCAAGCCCGAAACGGCGCTGGCATCCGCGCCCAAAGATTGCAGTTTTTTCAGCAACGCAGGCGTAGCGTTTCCGCTGCCGTCCAGGCCAACTGCAACCGGCATCAGCTTTTGAGAAACCGCTTTATCGGCGGCTTGCGCGGCCACGGCTGCAATGTGAACACCAAGCCGGCGCGGGGACGCGTAATCGGTGACAACCGCATCGGGACTAGCCAAGCCTTGCGCCTTCAGGCTGTCGGCCAATGCAGCCGCAAAAGCCCGCCCTAAATTACGCAAGGCCTTGGGCGGCAACTCTTCCACCAGCAGTTCAACGAGAAGGTTCTGGGTGCTCATGCTCATGCGGCCTTTTTCGCCATCTGCGCGATCCATTCCGGCGGGGCCATCGGGAAGCCCAGGCGCTCGCGGCTCTCGTAATAGCACTGGGCCACACCGCGCGCCAGGTTGCGGATGCGGCCCATATAGGCCGCGCGTTCAGTCACGCTGATCGCACCGCGTGCGTCCAACAGATTGAAGGTGTGGGCCGCCTTCAGAACTTGCTCGTAGGCAGGCAGCGCCAAGGGCACAGTGATCAGGTGCTTGGCCTGCTTTTCATGCGCGCTGAAAGCAGTGAACAAAAAGTCGGTGTCGCTGTGTTCAAAGTTGTAGGTGGATTGCTCAACCTCGTTTTGCTTGTACACATCGCCGTAGCTCATATCGGCCGTCCATTTCAAGTTGTAGACGTTGTCCACGCCTTGCAGATACATGGCCAGTCGCTCCAGGCCGTAGGTGATTTCGCCGGTGACAGGTTTGCAATCGATGCCGCCGACCTGCTGGAAATAGGTGAACTGCGTGACTTCCATGCCGTTGAGCCAAACCTCCCAGCCCAGGCCCCACGCGCCCAGGGTGGGGTTCTCCCAATCGTCTTCCACGAAACGCACATCGTTGTGCTTCAAATCAAAGCCCAGCGCTTCAAGCGAACCCAGATACAAATCCAGGATGTTGGCCGGGGCCGGCTTCATCACCACCTGGTACTGGTAATAGTGCTGCAAGCGGTTTGGGTTTTCGCCGTAGCGGCCATCTTTGGGGCGGCGGCTGGGCTGCACATAGGCCGCCTTCCAGGGCTCGGGGCCGATGGCGCGCAAAAAGGTGGCGGTGTGCGACGTGCCAGCCCCCACTTCCATGTCATAGGGCTGCAAAAGCGCACAGCCTTGTGCGTCCCAGTAGGCCTGGAGTTTCAGAATGATTTGCTGGAAGGTCAACATCGGTGCGGGTAGGTGGGAAAACACAGGGGCGCATCAGCGCACCGCAAAGGGCAATTCTACGGGCCGCTCCCTGCGCAGGCAGGCCGCACGCGGCCGCCAGCCGCGGTGTAACTCAGGCAGCCAAGGCCGCGTCGATTGCGCCGCGCAAAGCATCCGGCGCATCCGCGGAGCCAAAGCGCTTGATCGGCATACCGTCTTTGCCCACCAGGAACTTGGTGAAGTTCCATTTGATCGACTCGGTTCCCAATATGCCGCGCGCGCCGCTGGTGAGCCATTTGAAGAGTGGATGCGCGCCCGCGCCGTTGACCTCGACCTTTTCCATCATGGGAAAACTGACTCCGTAATTCTTCTGGCAAAAGCTGGCAATCTGGGCATTGCTGCCCGCATCCTGCCCACCGAACTGGTTGCACGGAAATCCAATCAGCACCACACCGCGCGCCGCGTAATCCTGGTGCAATTTTTCCAGCCCGGCAAATTGCGGCGTAAAACCGCAGGCGCTGGCGGTGTTGACGACCAGTACGACTTTGCCTTGCAGGGCTGCAAAATCAAACGGCGCGCCATCAATGCGGGCGGCGGCGAAATCAAGAATCGTGGTCATGGTGCTTCTCTCCATTGAGGGCGAGGGTTGGCGCGTCATCGCGAATCAGCAGGCAGCCCATCCGGCGCAGGCGGCGGAGCGCTGGACAGGGCAGACCACACGCAGGCCGCAAAAATCAGCGCGCCGCCCATCAAGGTGTTGGTGGTCAGCAGGCCGGCGCCCAACCACACCGAGGACACGCTGGCAAACACCACCTCCAGCAGCATGATGATGGACGTGGTGTTGGCAGGAAGGCGCGAAGCCCCGTATTGCAGGGTGGAATTGGCGATGACGATGGCCACAGTCAACAGCAGCACACCGACCACCCATTGCGTGGCCATCGGCGGCACCGCCTGCACGATGCCGAACTGCATGCCCACCAGCGCTGCCAGCAGACAGCCCAGACCGCCACCACCGAACATGGCCAGGGCGTTGGCAACGGGTGGGGCGTCGCGCAACTTGCGCAACATGATGTTGACCATGGCAAAGCTCAAGCCGCCCAACAAGCCCAAGGCGTCGGCGAAACTTTCGGGCACGGGCCAGGGCGAGTCCGGGGTTTTCAAGACTACCACCATGCCGCTCAGCGCGAGCCCCAAGCGGGCGACTGCGCCGGCATTGGGCTTCTCGCCCAGAATCGGCCAGGCCAGCAAGACGACCCAGGCGGGCATCAGATAGGTCAGCAGCGTGACCCGCACCACGTCACCGACAACAACGCCCCAACTGAAACCCACGTTGGTGCCGCCTGCGGCCAAGGCCAGCAGCCACATCCAACGGTGTGTCAAAAAAGCGCGCCAGATGCGCGGAAACAAAACAAAAATGCCAGCGCAAGCCAACGCGTCCACCATGACAGTAGCCCACATGGGATGAAGGTCCCAGCCTTGCAGGTAGCGCAGCGGCCACCAGATCAACCCGTAGTTCAGCGCGTTGATCACCAGGCCGGTAACAGCCAGCAGGGGGACCAGAGAAGCGGGAGGGGATCGCACGCCGGCTTGCGACCTTTAGCCGTGTGCGGAATCGTCGCGGGCGATTTGCAGCAAATGCTCAACTTCGGGGCCGTGGACGCGCAGGTTGCTGGCATGCCAGACCTGGATGCGCCACATCAATACCGCCACCAAGATGCCAAAGCCACTGATGGCACCAAAAGCCGATACACCCTCGCCGGTGGCCCAGGCATAGAGTCCGCCCAGTACCAAAATGCAAGCCTGTTCATTGAAGTTTTGCACCGCAATCGAGCGACCCGCGCCCATCAGGTTGTGGCCGCGGTGTTGCAGCAGCGCGTTCATAGGCACCACCAGATAGCCGCCGAGCCCGCCCAGCAGCACCAGAAAAGGTGCGGCCAGCCAGACGTTATCAATCAGGTTGAGCAGCAGCACCAGCAGGCCCATTCCGATGCCCAGCGTCATCAAACGCGGCGCATCCTCCAGGCGGCAGCGCACCGACGCGACCACCGCGCCCACCGCCGTGCCAAGAGCGACCACACCCACCAGCGTGGACGCCTGCGTCACCGTGTACCCCAGCGCCGCGCCGGCCCAGGCCAGCACGATGTAGCGCAGGTTGCCGCTCACGCCCCAGAACAAGGTGGTGGTGGAGAGCGAAATCTGGCCCAATTTGTCACGCCACAAGCTTCCGTTGCAGCGCCAAAAGTCGGGCAGCAAAACCATCGGGTTGCGCGGCAGCGGGCGCATCTCCACGCCGGTATCGGGGATGCGGTTGTTGAACCAGGCTGCGGCGAAATACAACAGGACCAAGGCACAAATAGCAGCCTCGGGCGGGGTATCGATGCTGGAATCGAGCAGCGGCAGATCCCATGCCAAAAGCCAGGGCGCAATGTTGGGGCCGATCAATTGGCCCCCCAGCAAGACGCCCAGGATGATGGAGGCAATCGTCAAGCCTTCGATCCACCCATTGGCTTTGACCAGCTGCGACGCGGGAAGCAACTCCGTCAGGATGCCGTATTTGGCCGGTGAATATGCCGCTGCACCCAGCCCGACGATGGCGTAAGCCAACAGGGGATGGCCACCAAACAACATCATCAGACAGCCCACAATCTTGATGGCATTGCTCACCAGCATGACCTGCCCCTTGGGCCAGGCATCGGCTACCGCGCCCACAAAGGGGGCCAGCACCACATAAAACAAAGCAAACAACGGCACCAGCGAGGCCTGCTGCCACTCAGCCGCATGGGCATCGCGCAGCAACTGCACAGCCGCCACAAACAGCGCGTTGTCCGCCAGCGAGCTGAAAAACTGCGCCGCCATGATGGTGAAAAAGCCGCGTTTCATACCGTGGCAGGGGAAATCAGGTGCATGGGGGGTGATGTCGGCGCGGGGCGGATGAGCGAAATAGCGCAGCTGCTAAGGGGTTAGAGGGTTATAGCATGGGCATAAATGCCACAATTCCGGGCGGTGCAAGCCTGCTTTGCACACCACACACGCCATGCCCCGCCCCATCCTTGCCACCATCCACACGGCCACCCTGCGCGCCAACCTCCAAGCTTTGCGGCGGCGGGCGGGCGACGCCCGCGTGTGGGCTGTGGTCAAAGCGAATGCGTACGGGCACGGCATTGAGCGCGTGTTTGACGGGCTGCATGCGGCCGACGGCTTCGCTCTGCTGGATCTGGCAGAGGCCCAACGCCTG
Organism: Comamonadaceae bacterium; assembly: GCA_947450005.1. Classification (GTDB taxonomy): domain Bacteria; phylum Pseudomonadota; class Gammaproteobacteria; order Burkholderiales; family Burkholderiaceae_C; genus Allorhodoferax. The sequence goes on from CANFTU010000041.1 coordinate 12,611, forward strand.
CGCGCGCTGGGGTGGCGCGGACCGATTCTTTTATTAGAGGGCGTGTTTGAAGCGCGCGATTTGGAACTGTGCTCGCGCCTGGGGCTGTGGCACACGGTGCATTGCGAGGCGCAAATCGACATGCTGGCCGCGCACAAAACCCATGAGCCGCACCGCGTATTTTTGAAAATGAACAGCGGCATGAACCGCCTGGGGCTGCGACCCGCGCAATTCCGCGCCGCGTGGGCGCGTCTGGATGCCTTGCCGCAGGTCGACGAAATTTCGCTGATGACCCACTTTAGCGACGCCGATGGCGCACGCGGCATCGCCGCGCAATTCGCGGTATTCAACGACGGCTGCGGCGACCTTCCCGGTGAGCGTTGCGTATGCAACAGCGCCGCCCTCTTACGCTTTGGCGATGACGCGAAGGTGGCATCCGACTGGGTGCGCGCCGGCATCGCTTTGTATGGCAGCGCCCCGGATTTCCCCGCCAACGGCGACTGGGGCCTGGCGCCCGCCATGAGCCTGCGCACCGCCATCATCGGCACCCAGGAACTGCAGGCCGGCGACAGCGTAGGTTACAGCTCGACCTTTGTCGCCGACAAACCTATGCGCATCGGGGTGGTGGCCTGCGGCTACGCCGACGGCTACCCGCGCCATGCCCCCACCGGCACGCCGGTTCTGGTGGGCGGCGTGCGCAGCAGGGTCGTGGGCCGGGTCAGTATGGACATGCTGACCGTGGACTTGTCCGGCTTGCCGCAGGCCGGCATCGGAACCGAAGTCACCCTGTGGGGCCGCAGCACCAGCAGGCAAGCGCTCAGCATCGACGAAGTTGCCGCAAGTGCGGGCACCGTGGGCTATGAATTGATGTGCGCGCTGGCCGCCCGGGTGCCGGTGGTCGTGGAAACCGACTCCATCGCCAGCTGACAGCGCTGTTCATTTATCCAGTACCATGCCGGCATGGCCAAAGAAAAATCCCAGTTTGTCTGTTCCGATTGCGGCGGCACCAGCCCGAAGTGGTTGGGCAAATGCCCCTCCTGCGGTGCTTGGAACAGCCTGGTGGAGGGAATTGCCCCGCAACAGGGTGAAACCAAAAACCGCTTCGCCGCGCTGAGCGCCACCGCCGAAGTGGCGGTGCTCGCGGACATCGAAGCCAACGAAGTCGAACGCAGCCCCACCGGCCACGAGGAGCTGGACCGTGTGCTGGGTGGCGGCATCGTCGAAGGCGGGGTGGTGCTGATTGGCGGGGATCCCGGCATCGGCAAATCAACACTGTTGTTGCAGGCACTGGACTCGCTGCAACGGCAGGGAAAAAATACCTTGTATGTGACCGGCGAGGAAAGCGGCGCGCAAGTGGCTCTGCGCTCCCGCCGCCTGGGGCTGGAGCGCTCGCAGGTGCGGGTGCTGGCAGAAATTCAATTGGAAAAAATACTTGCCACGCTGCAAGCCCATTCGCCGGATGTGGCGGTCATCGACTCGATCCAGACCGTGTATTCCGAGCAGCTCAGCTCGGCCCCCGGCTCGGTGGCCCAGGTGCGGGAATGCGCGGCGCACCTGACCCGTGCAGCCAAAGCCAGCGGAACCTGCATCGTGCTGGTCGGCCATGTCACCAAGGAAGGCGCGCTGGCCGGGCCGCGGGTGCTGGAACACATGGTGGACACGGTGCTGT
>CANFTU010000042.1 GCA_947450005.1 Comamonadaceae bacterium
GGCCTCCAGCAAACCGCGCGGAATGCTGGTCAGACCGCCGCGCATGTTTTCGGCCTGGTAGGCCGCATCGCACAAAGACAAACCGACTACGGCTGCCACCAGACTAGGCACATTGAGCCCCAGCACGGGGAGCAGGTTGTAAATCAAAAGCAGCTGCACCAACAAAGGCGAGCCACGGAAAAAACTGACAAAGGTGCGTCCGCTCCAGGACACAACGGGATTGCGTGAAAGCATGGCGCCCGATACCAGGGTGCCAATCACCAAACCGAGCACGATGGAAACCGCGCTGATGGCAATGGTCAGGCCGCAGGCCTTCACCAAGAGGAGGAAAAGTTTCCAGGACACGTGGTTGTGGGAGCAGTATTGATCAAAGAGAAACCGCGCCTTGCGGGCGCGGTTTCTTAATTGGCATCTCTGCGATTACAGGGCCGGGTTTGGCACGGAATCCGGTGTGTCAAACGAATCGCCAAACCATTTTTTCTGGATCTTGGCTAGGCGTCCGTCACCTTTGATTTTGAGCATGGCGGCGGTGATGGCGTCCATCAACTTGGCCGAGTCATCATCCTTGCGGGCCACATAGCCAAAGTAGGTCTTCACGCCAAACGCGGGCTTGACCACCTCAAAGGTATCGGAGCGCTGTTGCGCGACATAGCTGATGTTGGGCAGCGAATTGCCCACTGCCACGATACGGCCGGCGGCCAGATCGGCATAGGCTTCGTTGTTTCCGGGGTACTCGCGCACATCGGCTTTGCCCAGGCTCTCTGCAAAGGTCTTGAGCTGTGCCAACTGGGCCGATGCTTTACCGCCACCCACCGGTTTGCCGGCAATGTCTTCGGGCTTCATCACCGTCTTGTCGCCCTTGCGCTTGAGCAAAGCCACAGTTGCCTCAGCGATCGGGGGCGTGAAACGGTAACGCTCCATGCGGGCCTTGGTGATAGTCACAGGGCCCGTCACCATATCAAATTTTTTCGCCTCCAGGCCGGGCAACACGCCTTCCCAGGGTAGTGCGGTCCATTCGGTTTTCACACCCATTTCTTTGGCCACCTCGTTCATCAGATCCATGTTGAGGCCCACATGCGCACCAGCGTCGATGAAGTCGAACGGTGCGAAAGCGGTCTCGGTGCCGATTTTCAGGACGCCGGACGCTTTGGTGCGTGCCAGCGCGTCTTGCGCCAGCGCGCCCATTGCCAGGCCCAATGCCAGGGATGCGCCCAAAAGGGTTTTCAGTAGTAGCCGTTTGCTCATGGTGAACTCCAATCAAAAAAGAAACAAGGAATCAGCGCTTGGCACGGTCAGGAATCAGACCGGGCCCTGGGGGAACTTCGAAACCGGGGCGTTGGATCTGGTGTCTATGGCGCGTCCTTTCAAAGTATACGGTTGGGCATCTGAACCAAACAGGCTTCAGGCCGGGGTCCACAGCAGGGGTAAACCCGCGATTTTTTGCAACAGCCGCGCCAGCGAACCATCCCGAACCAGCGCGGTGGCATGGGCGATGTCAGGCGCGAGGTAACGGTCTTGCTCCGTTTTCAAGACGTTCAGACGCAGCAAGGCGTGCACCTCCTCCAACACGGGTGAACTGTGCAAGGGCCGCAAAAAATCAATACCCTGAGCCGCTGCCAGCAACTCGATACCCAGAATATGCGCGGTGTTGTCCACCATGGCCTGCAGCCTGCGCGCCGCAAACGTGGCCATGGACACATGGTCTTCCTGGTTGGCGCTGGTGGGCAGGCTGTCCACGCTGGCCGGATGCGCCAGCGATTTATTTTCCGAGGCCAGGGCCGCGGCCGTCACATGCGCAATCATAAATCCGCTGTTGAGGCCCGCGTCCTCGGTCAAAAAGGGCGGCAGGCGCGAGACGCTGCTGTCAATCAACATGGCGATGCGGCGCTCGGCAATCGCGCCCACTTCGGCAATCGCCAGCGCCATGCCGTCGGCGGCCAGGGCCACCGGCTCGGCGTGGAAATTCCCACCCGACAGCATTGCCTGGTCTTCGGCAAAAACCAGCGGGTTGTCAGTCACCGCATTGGCCTCGATCAGCAGCACCCGGGCCACGTGGCGCAGCTGGTCCAGGCAGGCGCCCACCACCTGCGGTTGGCAGCGCAGGCAATAGGGGTCCTGCACCCGGTCGTCGCCATGCAAGTGCGAGTGACGGATTGCGCTGCCTGCCAGAAGCGCGCGGTAATACTGCGCCACGTCGATCTGGCCAGGCTGGCCGCGCAGCGCATGAATGCGCGGATCAAACGGGCCGTCGCTGCCGCGTGCGGCGTCAATCGTCAGCGCACCGATGACCAGCGCGGCTTCCAGCACCGGCTCGAACACCAAGAGCGCATGCAAGGCCAGCGCGGTCGATGTTTGCGTGCCGTTGATCAAGGCCAAGCCTTCTTTCGGGCCGAGAACAAGCGGCGCAATACCTGCGGCTTGCAAGGCCCCCAGCGCGGGAACCGGCGCACCATCCACCAGCATGAAGCCCTCGCCCATCAGCGCCAGCGTCATGTGCGCCAGCGGCGCCAAGTCGCCGGATGCGCCGACCGAGCCTTTGGACGGAACCCAGGGCACCAGCCCGGCGTTGTAAACGGCCATCAGGGTGTCAATCACCACCTCGCGCACGCCGGAATAACCGCGCGCCAAGCTGGTCGCCTTGAGCGCCAGCATCAAACGCATTACGGCGGGTTGCAGCGGCTCGCCCACGCCCACGCAGTGCGAGCGGATCAGGTTGAGTTGCAGCGTGGCCAGTTGTGATTTGCTGATACGCTGGTTGGCCAACTTGCCAAAGCCGGTGTTCACGCCATAGACGGGCGCGTCGCCGTCGGCCGCGTTTTGCACCACCTGCTGGCTGGCGCGGATGGCCGCGCGGCTGGCATCGGGCAGTTGCAGCGACACCGTATCGGCGTGGATCGCCATCAGCTGCTCCAGCGTCAATGCGCCGGGGGTGATGGTGGTGACCTGGCGCATCTCAGCGGGCTTTCATGGGCAGGTTCAAGCCCTGCTCGCGAGCGCATTGCTCAGCCATCGCGTAGCCGGCATCGGCATGGCGCATGACGCCGGTGGCGGGGTCGTTCCACAGCACGCGCTCCAACCGCTGCGCGGCCTCGGGCGTACCGTCGGCGACGATCACCACACCGCTGTGTTGGGAATAGCCCATGCCCACGCCGCCGCCGTGGTGGATACTGACCCAGGTCGCGCCGCTGGCGGTGTTGAGCATGGCGTTGAGCAGCGGCCAGTCGCTGACTGCGTCGGAGCCATCTTGCATGGCCTCGGTCTCGCGGTTGGGCGACGCCACCGAACCGCTGTCCAAGTGGTCGCGTCCGATGACGATGGGGCCCTTGAGTTCTCCCGTGCGCACCATTTCGTTGAAAGCCAGACCAGCCAGGTGCCGCTCGCCCAGACCGATCCAGCAGATGCGTGCGGGCAGGCCCTGGAACGCAATGCGCTCGCCCGCCATGTCCAACCAGCGCAGCAAACCGGCGTTGTGGGGAAACAGTTCTTTCATTTTCGCGTCGGTCTTGCGGATGTCCTCGGGGTCGCCGCTCAGGGCCACCCAGCGGAAGGGGCCAATGCCCTTGCAAAACAGGGGCCGCACATAGGCGGGCACAAAGCCGGGGTAATCAAACGCGTCGGCCACGCCGTAGTCTTTGGCCACCTGGCGCAAGTTGTTGCCGTAGTCCACGGTGGGGATGCCCATGGCGTGGAAGTCCAGCAGCGCGCGCACATGCACTGCGCAGGATTCACCGGCCGCCTGCTTGAGCGCGGCATGCTGCGCCGGGTCTTTTTGCGCCGCCTTCCATTGCGCCACGCTCCAACCGGCGGGAAGGTAGCCGTTGATGATGTCGTGCGCTGAGGTCTGATCGGTCACGATGTCCGGGCGCGGGCCACCGGCTTTGGCACGGCGCGCCAGCTCGGGCAGCAGCTCAGCAGCGTTGCCACACAACCCGATGGAAACCGCTTCTTTGCGCGCGGTGTGGTGGGCGATGAGCGCCAGCGCATCGTCCAGATCAGCGGCCTGTTTGTCCAGGTAGCGGGTGCGCAGGCGGAAATCAATGCTGCTTTGCTGGCACTCGATGGTCAGCGAAGAAGCCCCGGCAAAGGTGGCGGCCAAAGGCTGCGCGCCGCCCATGCCACCCAGGCCGGAAGTCAGCACCCAGCGCCCCGCCAAGTCGCCGCCGAAATGCTGGCGACCGGCTTCCACAAAGGTCTCGTAAGTGCCTTGCACGATGCCCTGCGAGCCGATGTAAATCCAGCTGCCCGCCGTCATCTGGCCGTACATCATCAGCCCCGCGCGATCGAGTTCGTTGAAGTGCTCCCAAGTCGCCCACTTCGGCACCAGGTTGGAGTTGGCAATCAGCACGCGGGGTGCATTGGTGTGGGTGCGGAACACGCCCACCGGTTTGCCGCTTTGCACCAGCAGGGTTTCATCGGCCTTCAGTGTGCGCAGGCTGTGGGCGATTCCGTCAAAACAGGCCCAGTTGCGTGCCGCTTTGCCGATGCCGCCATAGACCACCAGCGCGTCCGGATTCTCGGCCACCTCGGGGTCCAGGTTGTTATGCAGCATGCGGTAGGCGGCTTCGATTTGCCAGTTGGCGCAGTTCAGTGTTGACCCACGCGGCGCACGCACCACACGGGCCTGGGATTCGGCAAAAGGAGGTAGCGCGGCTGCAGGAAGGGATGCATTCATGGTGGGAACAGGTCGGTGGCGATCACGTGCAGGACAGCACTTAAGGGTTTCTCAGGATAGTGTAGTTGTCTATACAACTTGTAAACTAGCGGGAAAACCCTGAGGCTCCACGCCACCATGTCCAGTACCGATCTACCGGCTTACGAGCAGGTGAAAGCTTTTGTCAAAGCGCAAATCCACAGCGGTGCCTTGCGCCCGGGCGACGCCGTTCCCAGCGAAGCCGCTCTGCAGCAGCAATTTGGTCTGAGCCGTATGACAGTCAACCGCGCCATGACCGAACTCGCCGCCGAAGGGCTACTCACGCGCATGCGCGGCTCGGGCACGGTGGTGGCGCAGTGGCACCGCATCAGCAGCACCCTGGCCGTACGCGACATCCACGAAGAAGTTCTGGAGCGCGGCCACCGCCACAGCAGCAAGGTGCTGACGCTGGAAGCCGTCAAGGCCGATGCCGCGCTGGCGCATACGCTGGGGCTGCGCCGCGGCGCGCGGATTTTCCATTCGGTCATGGTGCATTACGAAGATGGCATCGCCATCCAACTCGAAGACCGCCACGTCAACCCGGCCGCAGCGCCCGACTATTTGCAAGTGGACTTTGCGCACACCACGCCCACCCAGTACCTGTTTCAATGCGCACCGCTGAGCGAGGCCCGGTACTCGATCGAAGCCGCCTTGCCCACGGCCATGGAGGCCGCCGCCTTGGGCATACAGGGCAGCCAACCCTGCCTGGTCATCACCCGCTGCACCATCAGCGGTTCCCACGTGGCCAGCCAGGGTCGCCTCGTGTACCCGGGCATGCGCTACAGCTTGCAGGGGAATTTTCAGCTGTGAAAACCGCTCCCGTTTGGCAACAGATCAATCTAGCGGACACCACGCCCACGCTGTGGAAAAACGGCGGCGGCACCACTCGCGAACTGCTGGCCTGGCCCACTTCGCAGGACTGGACGCTGCGCCTGTCGGTCGCGCAAGTCGATGCCGACGGGCCCTTCTCGCGCTTTGACGACATCAGGCGCTGGTTTGCGGTGCTTGCCGGTGCCGGTGTGCGACTTCACATGCCAGACGCCGGTCAGAAGCACAGCCTGGATGCGTCCAGCAGTCCGCTGGCATTCGACGGCGCAGTGGCGGTGGACTGCACGCTCATAGACGGTCCCACGCAGGACTTCAACCTCATGGCCCGCACCGCGCACCACACGCGAACGGGCATGCAACGGGTCAAGGGCCAGGCCGATTGGAAAGGCACGATACCCATCCTGCTGGCGGTCTGGGCCAACACCGCGCCGGCTACCCTTCATCCTCAGAACCATGCAGCCATCCACCTCAAACCGGGCACACTGGCCTGGGCTGAGTTCGACGCGGCGCAGGTGCTTGCTGTGCATGGCGATGACGCCTTGTTGATGGAGATCAGCCTATGACGCTCAGTCTGTGGACCCATTGCCAGGCCGCCACCATGCAGCCCCACGCTACCCTGCCCTACGGTCTGATCGCCGACGCCGCGCTGGTGGTTGATGGGCCAGTGTTGCGCTGGGTTGGGCCGCGCCACGAGCTGCCGCCTGATCTGGCCAGCGCCTGCAGCACGCACCACGATGCCGGTGGCGCGCTGATCACGCCGGGGCTGATCGACTGCCACACGCATCTGGTGTACGGCGGTGACCGGGCCGCTGAATTTGAGCGGCGGCTGCAAGGCACAAGCTACGAAGAGATCGCCCGCCAAGGCGGAGGCATTGCCTCCACCGTGCGCGCGACCCGGCAGGCCAGCGCGGAACAACTCACGGCGTCGGCTGGCGCGCGCCTGCGCGCTTTGATGGCCGACGGCGTCACCACGGTGGAGATCAAGTCCGGCTACGGGCTGGCGCTGGAGCCTGAGCGCACCTGCCTGGAAGTAGCGCGTGCATTGGAGCGCACGCACCCGGTGTCCGTTCTCACCACGTTTTTGGGGGCTCATGCGCTGCCGCCGGAATTTGCCGGGCGCAGCGACGACTACATCGACACGGCACTGACCATGCTCGCAGTCCTGCACGCGCAGGGTTTGGTCGACGCGGTGGATGTTTTTTGCGAGCGCATCGGCTTCAGCCCGGCGCAAACCGCCCGCGTGTTCACAGCCGCGCGGGCGCTGGGATTGCCAGTGAAGCTGCATGCCGAGCAACTCAGCGACAGCGGCGGCGCGCAACTGGCCGCCGGTTTTGGCGCGCTGAGCTGCGACCATCTGGAATGGCTGAGCGCGGAGGGGGCTGCGGCCATGGCCGCAGCCGGCACTGTGGCGGTGCTGCTGCCGGGCGCGTTTTATTTTCTGCGCGAGACCCGGGTGCCGCCCATCGACGTGCTGCGCCAGCATGGCGTGGCCATGGCAGTTTCCACCGACTGCAACCCCGGCAGTTCGCCCTGCACCTCGCTGCTGCTGATGCTCAATATGGCCTGCACTCTGTTCCGCCTCACCCCCGAAGAAGCGCTGGCCGGTGTCACGCGCCACGCCGCGAAAGCGCTGGGTCTGCACGACCGTGGCGTGCTGGCTGCGGGCATGCGCGCAGACCTGGCCTTCTGGGACGTACAGCACCCGGCCGAACTGGCCTATGCCTTTGGCGCCCGCCCGCTGCGCCAGGTGGTTTTTGCGGGGGTGCTGCGATGAGTTTCAGCCTGCACACCGGCAGCATGCCTCTGCTCATCAGCATGCCGCACATCGGCGCGGAGATTCCGGCGGATCTACAGGCGCACTTGGTGCCGCGCGCGCTGGAATCAGAGGACACCGACTGGCATCTGGCGCAGCTTTATGACTTTGCGCCGGAGCTGGGTGCCAGCGTGCTGCAGCCGCAATTCAGTCGCTACGTCATTGACCTCAACCGCCCGCCGGATGATGCGCCCATGTACCCCGGCGCGTCCAACACCGAGCTGTGCCCCACCCGCTTCTTCAACGGCGACGCTTTGTACCGCGCAGGCTGTGCCCCTGACGCGCAAGAGCAAGCCCGCCGCCGCAGCGCGTATTGGCAGCCCTACCACCAGGCGCTGCAGGCCGAGCTGCAACGCCTGCAGCGCACGCATGGCTATGCGCTGTTGTGGGACGCGCACAGCATCCGCTCCGAAATCCCCTGGCTGTTTGAAGGGGTCTTACCCGGCCTGAACATCGGCACTGCCAGCGGCGCCAGCGCCGACGCATCCATCAGCCAGGCCGTTGCCGATGTGTGCGCCCAGCATCCGCAAACCAGCCACGTGGTGAACGGCCGCTTCAAGGGCGGCTACATCACCCGCCAATACGGCGCGCCCGCCGCGCGGGTGCACGCGGTGCAGCTGGAGATGTGCCAAAACCTGTACATGCACGAGACGCCGCCCTACGCTTACGAGCCGGATCTGGCCGGGCGCATCCAGCCGCAACTGCGCGCCATGCTGCAAGCGGCCCTGGATGCCTGCGAGGTCTTGTATGCCGATTGAACCCGGCCGGTTTTTTGCGGCGCAGGCCTGGGTGGCGGGTGCCTGGGCGCACGATGTGTTGCTGGAAGTGGACGCCACCGGGCATTGGTCTGCGATCCAAACCCATGTCCCCTTAAGCGCTCGCCAAGATGCACGCGTGCTGGCTGGCCCAGTGCTGCCCGGCTTGGTCAACGCGCACAGCCACGCTTTCCAGCGCGCTATGGCTGGTCTGGCCGAGCAGCGCGGCGCGCAGGGCGATGACTTCTGGAGCTGGCGCGAACGCATGTACGCCGTGGCCTTGCGCATATCGGCCGCGCAGCTCGAGGCCGTTGCCACCCGGCTCTACACCGAATTACTGGCCGGCGGCTACACCCAGGTCTGTGAATTCCATTACCTGCACAACGCCCCAGCCGGTGCCGCTGCGACCGACCCGCTGGAGATGTCCATGGCGCTGGTGCGCGCAGCGCAACGCAGCGGCATTGGCCTGACGCTCTTGCCCACGCTCTATATGCGCGCTGGCTTTGACGCAACAGGATTGCGCGAACAACAGCAGCGCTTTGCGTCCAGCCCGCAGCGCATCAAAACCCTGTTGGACGGGTTGGGGCAGGCATGCCGCGATCTGCCCAAGGTCAACCTGGGCGTGGCCATCCATTCCCTGCGCGCGGCTGATGCGCGAGCCATCCAGACACTGAGCGCACTGGCCAATGCGCGCCAACTGCCTATCCACATCCACATCGCCGAGCAGGAGCAAGAGGTGCGGGATTGCCTGGCCCACACCGGCATGCGCCCGATGGAATGGCTGCTGCACCACCTGCCGCTGAACCCGCGCTGGAGCCTGGTACACGCCACTCATGCCAGCGAATCCGAGCTGCGCGGCGTGGCAAACAGCGGCGCGCACATCGTGCTGTGCCCCAGCACCGAGGCCAATCTGGGTGACGGAATTTTCGATTACTCGGCATACGCAGCGCATGGCGGCGCTTGGTCCATAGGCTCCGACAGCCATGTCACCCGCGCCTGGGCGGAGGAGCTGCGCCTGCTGGAATACGGGCAACGCCTGCAGCAGCGGCAACGCAATATCGGCGCGGGCTTCGGCGCCAGCGCCAGCAGCGCAGCCAATCTATTTGAAGCGGCGCTGGCGGGAGGTGCCGCCGCCAGCGGCCAGCCATTGGCCGGGATTGCCGTGGGCCAGCGCGCGGATTGGGTGGTCCTCAATGGCGAGGCCGGCGCGCTGTGCGGCGTGCCATCCGAGAGCTCCTTGGACGCCACGGTTTTTTCCAGCCCGTGTGCGCCCCCGTTAGAGGTGTATGTCGCGGGGCAAGCGGTGCGCACTGCGCCCAAAGACGATGATGGTTTTGCCCGGACCATGCGCGACTTGTGGACCGAATGAAACCGGCAGCGTATCAACGCGCAAACAAGCACTCACTCAGGCTGGTACCGCCTGTAACAAAGCGCAAAAGCGTGGCATATCGATATTGCCGCCGCTCAGAATCACGCCCACACGCTGGCCCTGGAATTGCGCGCCCATCGCGCGCATCGCCGCCAGCCCCAGACAACCGGTGGGCTCAACCACCAGCTTCAGGTAGGCGGCCATGTAGCGCATGCTATCCACGAGTTGGGCATCGGAGACCGTCACGACGACGTGCACATGGCGCTGGATGATGGGAAACGTGAGCCTTCCAACCTGCTGGGTTTGCGCGCCGTCGGCGATTGTCACCGGCACGGGAATGTGCACCCGCTGGCCGCTGGCCAAAGACTGCTGCACATCATTGCCCGCCTCGGGCTCCACACCATAGACGCGGCACTGCGGCGCCAGCGCGTGCGCGCTCAGCGCAGACCCGGCGATCAAACCGCCGCCGCCCACACACACGAACAGCGCGTCCAGCGGCCCATGGTCTTGCAGCAACTCCAGCGCGGCAGTGCCCTGGCCGGCAATGACGTCAGGATGGTCAAAAGGCGGAATCAGCGTCATCCCCCGCTCCTGCGCCAGGCGCTGACCGATAGCTTCGCGGTCTGCGGTGTAACGGTCGTAGAGCAACACCTCCGCGCCATAGCCGCGCGTCGCCTCGATCTTGGTGGCGGGCGCATCCTGCGGCATCACGATCACGGCAGGCATGCCCAAGATTCGGGCTGAGAGTGCCACCGCCTGCGCATGGTTGCCCGATGAAAACGCCACCACGCCGCCGCTGCGCTGTGCGGCTGTGAACTGCGACAGCGCGTTAAAAGCCCCGCGAAATTTGAAAGCCCCCATGCGCTGCAGGTTTTCGCATTTCAAAAAAATCTGCGCGCCGACTTCCGCATCCAGCATGCGCGAGCGCATCACGGGCGTGCGGTGTGCGTGTCCCTGCAAGCGCTGGGCCGCAGCCTCAACGTCAGAGAAGGTCGGAGGGAGCTGCACAACCCGCCTATGCAGCACGCGCCAGCGGCGCGGCAAAATGGGATTCCATCTCGCGGCGCAACTGGTAGGCGCGGGTGCCGGTGTCTATGGCGACGTCCGCCCAGCTGAGCGACTGGCCCTGGCGCACCGGACGGATGACCTTGATGTCGTGCGCCAAGCCCAGCGGCAAGCCGCCCAGCTTGCGCGAGGTTTCGGCCGGAAGCAACTTGCCCCAGACCGTGTAACCACCCTCGCCGTCCAGCATTTCGCCAGGCTGCAAATCCCGCTTGGCGGTGGCCACCACGTCCGCGTTCCAACCGGTGGCCACACCCGTCGGCTCGCCGCGCAAGGCGACGCTGGCCACCGACATACCGACTTCCAGGCCAATCAGGTGCCAGCGCTTGTACAGCGTGAAGTAGCGCCCGCTGGGGTCGGTGTGGGCGTTGTATTCCTCAAAGCAGTTTTTGATGTAGTCGGTCTCGGCCTCCACCGTGACCCACACACCCATGCGGATGTCATACGGAATCTTGCGGCCATTGGCCTCCAGCGAGGAGATCACCTCGACCATGCCTTTGCGCTCCAAGACCCCGCCTTCGCTCATAGGGCGCGTGACAAAGGGAATGTCCTCAACGCTGGCTGGTGGATACAGCAAGCCGTTGGACGGCACGCCCAAGCCCGTTGCGTTGGATACTGCGCTGCTCTCAATCGAGGGTTTGGAGCCATCCAGAAAGCTGTTGAACATCTTGGGGTTAAGCCCGCCACGCGCAGCCTGCTCGGGTGTCAAGCCGTAGTTGCCCCACACCGTGTCGGGCGTGGACTGGTTGAAATGCGGCAGCCACTTGTGGCCGCGTCCGGCTGCCACAACCGGGAACCCGCAGGTACGCGCCCAATCCACCAGATCGCAAATCAGCGCCGGCTGGTCACCGAAGGCGAGTGAATACACCACGCCGGCTTGCTGCGCTTTGAGCGCCAGCAGCGGGCCGCAAAACGCGTCGGCCTCAACCGTGACGTTAACCACATGCTTGCCGTGGGTGAAAGCTTCCAGGCAATGGTCAACTGCCGCAATCGGGTGGCCCGTGCATTCGACGATGACGTCAATGGCCGGATGCGTGACCAGCGCGCGCCAGTCTTCACCAATATGCGTGCTGCCGTCTTTGATGGCGGCATCCAAAGAAGCCGCTTGCGTGCGCTGCACGTCCCAACCCACGCGCGCCAGATTGGCGCGCGCGCCGTCGGGCGAGAGGTCGGCAATACCGACCAGATGCACACCCGGCGTGCGCGGAATCTGCGCGAGATACATCGAGCCGAATTTGCCCGCGCCAATCAGGCCGATGCGGATCGGGCGGCCTTCCGCCTGGCGCTGCTGCAGTTTGGCAAACAAGCTCATGCGGCGGCTTTCTGGTCGTCAAATGGAACCGTGGAGGTTTGCAAGGCGCTGCCGGGCATACCGTCTTTCCACGGCAGGTCGACGGGGTAATCCTTCAGCAGGCAATCGTCGGGCAGGCATTCAATAGGCGTGAAATCGCGGTGCGCGATGTACTCGGGGCGCTTGTGGCGGCGGATGTGGTTGCTCACCGCGCACAGGCTCAGGTAAACGGCCACGCGGTTCCAGGGCGAGAGGTTACTGGTGGAAGCGTGCACCAGGCAGCTGTGGAACAAGATCATGGAACCGGCCGGGCCTTTGGGGCTGACGATGCCGCCGTTCTTGCCCCCGGCACGCTCGACCAGGGTGGTGATCAACTCGTTATCCACGGTCCACAGCGGGTAGCTGGTGGTGGACAAGTCATGTTTGGCCGCGACCACGCCGCGCTTGTGGCTGCCGGGAATGAACATCAACGGGCCGTTGTGCTCGTTCACGTCGTCCAGAAAAATGGCCACATTCATGGCCCGTTCGGTGGGCATCATGTCGTCGTTCAGCCAGGTGCCGTAATCCTGATGCCACTGCCAGACGTCACCCTCAAAAGCCATCTTGCCGTTGATCTTGAACTGGTGCATATAGAGCTTCTCGCCCAGCAGCATCTCCACAGGCTCGACCATGCGCGGATGCCGCGCCAGCGTGCCGAATTCCTTGCTCACCATATGCGCGGCAAAGTTGGTACGCACCGAATCGCGGCCTTTCTCACGCACGTTGAAAGCGTCCCGCCGTTCGTACAGCGCGGGCACCGCATCCAGCAAGGTCTGGGTCTCTTGCGGGGAAAACAGGCTGGGGAAAAACAGGTAACCATCGCGGTCAAATTGTGCGAGCTGTTCAGGTGTGAGTTTCATGGTGAGTCTGCCTTGGTCGGTGAAATTCGGCCTTGCACCCCGGGCTTGGCGCTGCACCGGGTTACTGACAGCCGAACGGGCAGACCACTGCCAGGGCGCTGCCTGGCTGCAGTGTACGAAATTACCGCACCCCGACGGCTTTTGGCCGCACCAGAAACGATTTCGGTCTAGCGCATGCGTGTGCGTCCAGCCAACTGCCGCAGGGTCACCTGGTCAAAGGTTTTTTGCTGCGCTTCGGTCAAGGCCGCATAAAAAGTCTTGGTGGCTTCGCTGTGGCGGGCCAGCGCCTGGGACATGCGCTGGCTGTATTCCTCGTGTAGGGCCTGCATCTTGTCCAGGCGTTGCGGTGTGGTCAGCCCGGCCCAGTCGGCCCTTTTTATATCGGGGCGGCCCATGCCCTCTACCGGCTTGATCGATTCCACCCATTGAGCCCAAGCAGCGTCTTGCTCCGGCGTCAGGTGCAGCTGCCTTTTGATTGCAGACAGATGGACCTTGCGCAGAGCGCCCATGTGCTCGCCGTCCATCATGTGGTGACAACCATTGGCCTGCATGCCGTGCTTTGCGTAGGGCGTGGTTACCGCCTCGGCCTGGGCACTCAAGCCCCACGAGGTAGCAGCCAGTGCCAGCGCTACGGGAATCAGCTGCCAGGCGCGCGCAGGCCGGGTAGACCGAGCGGACGAAAGTGTGGATACAAAAGCCATGAAAAAACTCCTGAAAAGATGCGCCCGGCGAACTGCCAGCGCCATGCAGTGAGGGTGCGCGCTTTCAGTAAACGCTGTGTTGCGGCAAGTCAAAGTCCAGGCAAATGGGCCCCGCAAGGGTTTGGCCCCACAACGCCACCCCTACCCCACAAGCCGCTACATTGCAGTTCCCCAAAACAAGGAGATATCCATGCAGGTAGTCAAATCCACCTTTCTCGCCTGCGCCAGCGCGATGGCCTTGCTGGCCAGCAGCGCAGGGCACGCCGATTCACTGAATTTAGGTGCCACGCTGTCGGGCGCTGCAGAAGTGCCGCCCAATGCCAGCGCTGGCATGGGCCAGTTGCAGGCCGAGTTCGACAAGGCCAGCAGCACATTCAGCTACACCCTGCGCTACAGCGATCTGAGCGGGCCGGTGAAGGCCGCACATTTCCATGGACCGGCAGAGGCTGGCAAGAATGCCGGCGTTGCACTGGGGATCAGCAACATCGGGGATAGCCCGGTGCAGGGCCGCGCAGTCTTGACCGCCGCCCAAGCAGCAGACCTGCTGGCAGGCAAGTGGTACATCAACCTGCACACGGCTGCCA
>CANFTU010000043.1 GCA_947450005.1 Comamonadaceae bacterium
CGCGCCAGCCACGCTCAACCGCCTGCGCAATATGGGTATCGCGCCGTTCAATATTGCCTCTAGCGTCATTCTGATCACCGCGCAGCGCCTGACCCGCAAGCTGTGTCCGGCGTGCAAAGTTCCGCAGACGTTGCCACCGCAAGCGCTTCTTGAGGCGGGCTTCAAGTCAGAAGATCTGGTAGGCGGCTGGACACCCTACCGACCGGTGGGTTGTCCAAAATGCAATGACGGCTTCAAAGGCCGCGTGGGCATCTACCAGGTCATGCCCATCACCGAAGCGATACAGCGACTCATTTTGGAAGACGCAAGCCAGATCGACATCGCCCAACAAGCGCAAAAAGAGGGGGTGCGGACCATGCGCGAATCCGGCCTGTTGAAAGTCAAAGCGGGCCTGACATCCATCGAAGAGGTTTTGGGAGCCACCAATGAATGAGGTCAAAAAGCCAGTGAAAGAATTCCTATTTGATTGGCGCGGAATCGGCCCTGACGGACAGTTGATCAGCGGAGACATACGCGCGCCCACCCAGGCCCTGGCCAAACTGCAACTGGCCAGCCAGGGGATTCAACCCAAGCGCGTGCAGCGGCGCAAAGTACAGCGCAGCAACGCCCGGATCAAGGCCAAAGACATCACCATCTTCACCCGGCAACTGGCAACCATGATGAAGGCGGGCGTTCCCCTGCTGCAAGCCTTTGACATCGTCGCACGCGGCAGCCCGAATCCGGCCCTGGCGCTACTCTTGCGCAATATCCGCAGCGATGTCGAAATTGGTACGTCCCTGAGTGCCGCATTCCGCAAGTTTCCCGAGCATTTCAGCGGCCTATACTGCAATTTGGTGGCGGCTGGAGAGGCCGCCGGGATACTGGATGCCCTTTTGGAACGGCTGGCTGTCTACATGGAAAAAACGGAAGCACTGAAGTCCAAAATCAAATCAGCGTTGATGTACCCCATTTCCGTGATTTTGGTGGCTTTCGCGGTGTTAACCATCATCATGCTCTTCGTTATCCCGTCTTTTAAATCCGTCTTCAGCTCGTTCGGCGCAGAGTTGCCAGCGCCCACCCTTTTTGTGATTGCCCTGAGCGATGCATTTGTGGCGAACTGGTACCTGGTATTCGGGACCATCTTCGGCGGTATCTATCTGTTCTTGCGCCTGCTGAAGACCGACACCGCGCTACAAATCTGGGTGGATAAAACCAAGCTGCGCTTGCCGGTATTTGGCACCTTCATCGAAAAAGCCTGCGTGGCCCGGTGGGCACGCACCCTCTCGACCATGTTCGCCGCAGGTGTACCTTTGGTGGAGGCGCTGGAGTCTGTGGGGGCTGCCAGTGGCAACCTGGTCTTCGAGCGTGGCACGGAACGCATACGCCAGGAGGTCTCTATCGGCACCTCGCTGGGCGCGGCGATGACGCGCTCCCAGCTATTCCCTGGAATGATGCTGCAAATGGCGGCGATTGGTGAAGAGTCCGGCGCGCTGGACCGCATGCTGGCAAAAGCCGCCGATTTCTATGAGGCGGAGGTAGACGACGCGGTCGCCGGGATGTCCAGCCTGATTGAACCCTTCATCATTGTCTTTTTGGGCGGAATGATTGGCAGCATCGTAGTCGCCATGTACTTGCCCATCTTCAAGATCGGCGGCGTGGTGTGAGCGGCTTGGCCGCGCCACATTGGTTCCTGCTGGTGGCGGCAGTTACGGGGCTGTTGGTTGGCAGCTTTCTCAATGTGCTGATTTTCCGTTTGCCCGTGATGATGGAGCGCGCGTGGGCCCAAGATTGCGCCGCCTTGTCCGACCTGCCGAAACCGCACCATCCCACCTTCAATCTACTGGTCCCCCGTTCACGGTGCGGGCACTGCGGGCATCCACTGCGCTGGGTCGAGAACATCCCCATCCTGAGCTTTATGGCGTTGCGGGGGCGGTGTGGTGCTTGCCGCGCCGCGATATCCTGGCGTTACCCGGCGGTTGAGGCGGCGACTGCCCTGCTTTTTGCCTACTGCGCAGCGCGCTGGGGGATGAGCCCAGAAGCCACAACCTGGGCCGCTTTTAGCAGCATCTTGCTCTCTTGCGCCCTGATTGACTGGGACACCACCTATTTGCCGGATGACCTGACGCTGGGTTTGCTGTGGCTGGGCCTCGTCAGCGCCAGCTTGGGCTACAGTGGCGTGCGTTTAGACGATGCGCTGTGGGGCGCCGTAGTCGGCTACGGGGCACTGTGGTCCATTTTTTGGACGTTTAAATTGCTAACGGGAAAAGAAGGCATGGGCTACGGGGATTTCAAACTGTTTGCGGCGCTCG
Source organism: Comamonadaceae bacterium (assembly GCA_947450005.1). Taxonomy (GTDB): domain Bacteria; phylum Pseudomonadota; class Gammaproteobacteria; order Burkholderiales; family Burkholderiaceae_C; genus Allorhodoferax. The sequence goes on from CANFTU010000043.1 coordinate 2,289, forward strand.
GAGCCTGGTTCGGCTGGACGGGGCTGGTGCCGGTGATTCTGCTGGCATCCTGCAGCGGTGCCGTGATCGGCCTGGTCATGCAATGGCGGGGTTCTCTGCGCGAAGGCGGAGTCCTGCCCTTTGGGCCCTTTTTGGCATTGGGCGGGTTTGCAGTCATGGGCGTGGACCCCGGTCAGCCATTCCCCCTGCTTGGTCTGTGAATACCCGCCCTGCCTACATCGGCGTTACCGGCGGCATTGGGAGCGGCAAAAGTACGGTTGCGGGATTTTGGGGTGAGCTCGGAGCCGTGGTCATCGACGCCGATGCCATTTCACGCAGCCTGACCGCGCCGGGTGGAGCCGCTATCCCGGCGATTCGCAGCGCCTTTGGCGCAGATGCCATTGACCCCCTGGGCGCACTGGACCGCGCGGCGATGCGCCAGCGGGTGTTTTCCGACCCGGCAGCCCGGGCGCTCCTGGAGGGGCTGGTCCATCCGTTGATCTGGCAGGAAATTGACCGCCTTCGACACGAAGCCCTGAGCGCGGGCGCTCGATGTGTCGTCTTCGATGTCCCGTTGCTCGTGGAAATGCCGCGCTGGCGCCCCATGCTGGATACGGTTGTGGTGGTCGACTGCAGCCCCAGCACCCAGCATGCTCGGGTTCTCGCACGCAACGGCATGGACGCGGCGCAAACCCGACGCATCATGGACGCGCAAGCGAGCCGGGCTCACCGCCTGGCTTGCGCCGACCGGGTGCTGCTGAATGAGGACATTTCACTGGCCGTGCTAAGGGAACGCACTGCCGAGGTGTTGCATACCTTGCGGCTATGATGCCGCACCTCGAAAAAATAGCAGCGTGATCACCTACGAGTATCCCTTTAACGAACGCGTTCGCACTTATCTGCGGCTGGAACAACTCTTTGACCGGGTTTTTTCGCTGATTGAAGATACCGAGGTCATTGAACACCACTTTGCACTGACCACCATGTTTGAAATCATGGACGTGGGCGCCCGTGCCGACCTGAAATCCGATGTGATGAAGGACCTGGAGCGGCAAAAGCAGACCCTCATGGGCTACCGGGGCAATCCGGCCATTGAGTCCGATGCGCTGGAGCAATTGATTGAGCGCATGCAACTCTGCTTCGATGGCCTGAACGCCATCCCGGGACGCGCCGGGCAGGCCCTGACAGAAATCGAATGGCTCATGGGCGTGCGCAGCCGCGCGGCGATTCCCGGCGGCACCTGCGAATTCGATCTCCCCGCCTACTTCGCGTGGAAGCATTTGCCGGCCGCACAGCGCCAGCAGGATTTGCGCAATTGGATACAAACCCTGCGACCACTGGCCGCGTCGATCCGGCTGCTCCTCAATTTGCTGCGGCAGTCGGGTACGCCTCAGAAAGTCAGCGTGGTGGGCGGGCAATACCAGCAGTCTTTACAGCAAGGCCGTACCTCGCAACTGGTGCGTGTGGCACTAGACCGCGAAACTGCATTGATTCCCGAAATCAGCGGCAACCGGCTGGTTTTGTCCATCCGCCTTCTGCGCATGGGCGACGACACCCGCCTGCACGCCAGCGGCCAGGACGCCACATTGGAAATCACGCTCTGCGCCTGACCAGAACCGGTGCATGCAAGAGGATTTCACGCCCCGTATCGTGCGGTGCCCCCGCTGCGGCGGCGACAGTGTGTACAGCCCGGCCAACGCATTCCGTCCCTTCTGCAGCGAACGCTGCAAAAACCACGATCTCGGCGCCTGGGCGAATGAAGAATTCAACATCCCCGCGCCACTGACCGACCCTGACGGGCCGCTGGACGCTTGAGCCGGCACAACTGGGGTTAAGGCGGGTCGCTATCGCGGTGCGTAGGCCCCTGAAAACCGCGCTCCTGCGCAAACCAGGCCAGCACCGGAATGGTTCCGGGCAGGATCGGCTCCAGCTCCACGGGCAGTTGCTGCCATGCGAAGGTTTGCCCTTCCAGCATCCGCAACTCGCCTTCCCATGCATGGACAATCCAGAAATGCAAATGCACCAGCGCGTGCGGGTAATCGACCATTTCGTCATGCCAGGGATGCGCGCTGACCACGTGCACACCGAGTTCCTCGCGCAGCTCCCGCACCAAGGCCCCACGAACATCTTCTCCGGGCTCCAGCTTGCCGCCTGGAAATTCCCAGTACCCCGCATACGGCTTACCAGCCGGCCGGGAAGTCAGTAAAAAAGCACCATCGCCGCGCACGAACACGCCGACCGCAACCTCCACGACCGCGCGTGCAGCGCCGCCGGTGCGAGGGCTCTGCGGATCGGCTGTGAGAACGATGGATGCCAAGGGCGGCGGGGCGGCGCTCAAGGTGCCGGAGACGCAGCGTCCTGACCCGCATAGTCGCGCGCGAATTGCCAGGCCACACGGCCACTGCGCGAAGCACGCTCAAGCGCCCACATCAACGCTGGCGCACGCGCCGCGGCAATGCGTGCGGGCTCGACGCCCAAAACCTGCAGCCACTGGTTGACGATGGTCAGGTACTCGTCCTGCGTGAAAGGGTAAAAACTCAGCCACAGCCCAAAACGCTCGGACAGCGAGATTTTTTCTTCCACGCCTTCGCCGGGATGGACTTCGCCGTCATCGGTATGCTGGTAGCTCAGGTTTTCCGACATGTACTCAGGCAGCAAATGGCGGCGGTTGCTCGTTGCGTAAATCAGCACGTTCGGCGTAGAGGCCGACACCGAACCATCCAGAGCGGACTTCAATGCCTTGTAGCCGGTTTCGCCTTCGTCAAAGCTGAGGTCGTCGCAAAAAATGATGAACTTTTCGGGCCGGGCAGCGACCAAATCGACAATCTCAGGCAGATCGACCATGTCAGATTTGTCCACCTCGATGAGGCGCAGCCCCTGGTCTGCAAAAGCATGCAAACAGGCGCGGATCAGAGACGATTTACCCGTACCGCGCGCGCCCGTCAACAAGGCGTTATTCGCACCCCGCCCCTGCACAAATTGCTGGGTGTTGCGCAGCAGGCGCTCCTTTTGGATCTCCACCTCTTTCAGGTCGGAAAAACGGATGTCCGCGATGTGCTGTACCGGCACCAGCACACCCCGGCCAGACCGTTTGCGGCGGTAACGCATGGCCACAGAGGCGCCCCAATCCGGCTCGGCAATGCCCTGGTCCAAGGAAGCTTCCACGCGCTCCATGAAGCGCTCAGCCCGTTGCAAAAATTGCGCGATGCGCGGATCGTTCTCAATAGCCATATCAGGAGCGGTAATCCGCGTTGATGGTGACGTAGTCGTGGCTCAGGTCACAGGTCCACACCGTGTCGGACGCCGCGCCACGGCCCAGATCGACGCGCACCGTGATCTCGGTCTGGCGCATCACACGCTGTCCGTCCTCCTCGCGGTAAGCGGGGTTACGCCCGCCACCGGTAACCACGTGCACATTGTCCAGATAGAGGGCGATTCGGGTCTGATCCAGGTCCGCAATGCCGGCGTAACCGACCGCCGCCAAAATCCGCCCGAGGTTGGGGTCACTGGCAAAAAAAGCGGTTTTGACCAGCGGAGAATGGGCAATCGCGTAGGCCGCAAGGCGGCATTCGGCGGCGTCGCGCCCGCCGTCGACCTGTACGGTGATGAATTTGGTCGCGCCCTCGCCGTCGCGCACGATGGCCTGCGCCAGCTGGCGCGCCACGCCAATGACGGCCGCGCGCAGGGCCTGAGCCTCGGCGCCCTCCCAGTTGTCAATTGCCGCATTGCCCAATTGGTTGGACGCCATCAGTGTGAGCGAATCGTTGGTGGACGTGTCCCCATCCACGGTAATGCGGTTGAAAGACGCCTCCGCCACATCGCGCGCCAGCGCCTGCAAGGCCGGCTGACTGATATTGGCATCCGTGGCAATAAAGCCCAGCATGGTCGCCATATTGGGGCGGATCATCCCCGCACCCTTGCTGATCCCGCTGATCCGCGCAGTTTTGCCACCCAGCGCCACAGTCGCGCTGAAGGCCTTGGGCACGGTATCGGTGGTCATGATTCCCTGCGCGGCGTGGAACCACTGCGTCGCCAGGGGCTCGGCGTGCGCGTTGGCAATCGCCGCAGGCAAGCCAGCCACCACGCGGTCCACCGGCAGCGGCTCCATGATGACGCCGGTCGAGTAGGGCAGAACAGACTGCGCCTCCAGACCCAGCGCGCGCGCCATCGCCGCGCACGTGGCGCGCGCATCCGCAAGCCCCTGAGCGCCGGTGCCGGCGTTGGCGTTGCCGGTGTTAATCAACAAAGCGCGGACCGGCTGGCCACTGGCAAGATGCTCGCGGCAGACCTGTACCGGCGCCGCGCAAAAACGGTTTTGCGTGAACACCCCCGCTACCGTGGCGGCCGGATCGAGCAGGAAAACAGTCAGATCGCGCCGGCCAGCCTTGCGGATGCCTGCCTGCGCGGTGCCGATGCGCACCCCCGCAATCGGCAGCAAAGAGTCAGGCGTGGGAATGGGCAAGTTAACGGGCATACGGGCTGCTAAAAAATGGAATTCAGGAAAGTTTGCCGTGGCAGTGCTTGTACTTTTTGCCACTGCCGCAAGGGCATGCTTCGTTGCGCCCCACACCCGCGAAATTCAGCGCCCCGGCGCTGCCGGCCAGCGCAAAAGGAGGTGCCTCTTGCGCCACCACTTCCGGCTCACCACTCTCGGTTGGCGCGGTGTAGGTGATGTTGGAGATGCTTTCGGCCTTGGCTTCCATCTCTTGTGCAGCGGCATCGAGTTCCTCGCGGGTCTGAATGCGCACGGTCATCAGGGTGCTGGTGACGGAATTTTTAACCGCATCCAGCATTTGACCGAACAACTCGAAAGCCTCGCGCTTGTATTCCTGCTTGGGCTGCTTCTGAGCATAGCCGCGCAAATGGATACCCTGGCGCAGGTAATCCAAAGCGCTGAGGTGGTCGCGCCAATGCGAGTCAATGGTTTGCAGCAACACCATCCGCTCAAAACGGGTGAAGTTCTCAGACCCGATCTGCTCCACTTTGCTCGCGAATAAGGCGTCCGCGGCCTCCATCACGGTTTTCACGATGTCTTCATCGGTCATCGATTGGGCCTGCGCCACCGCAGCCACCAAATCCAGGCTGATCTGCCAGTCCGCCTGCAAAGCCCGTTGCAACCCGGGCAAATCCCATTGCTCTTCCACCGACTCGTGCGGCACATACTGGTGCACCAGATCACTGATAGCGCCTTCGCGCAAGGAAGCCACCTCGGCGTTCAGGTCGTCGGCATCCAAAATGGCGTTGCGCTGCTCGTAAATCACTTTGCGTTGGTCGTTGGAAACATCGTCGTACTCCAACAGTTGCTTACGCATGTCGAAATTGCGCGCCTCGACTTTGCGTTGCGCACTCTCGATGCTGCGCGTGACCATGCCCGCCTCAATGGCTTCCCCCTCCGGCATGTTCAGCCGCTCCATGATGGACTTGACGCGCTCGCCGGCAAAGATGCGCATCAGCGCATCGTCCAGGCTCAGATAAAAGCGTGACGAGCCCGGGTCACCTTGGCGGCCCGAGCGTCCGCGCAGCTGGTTGTCGATGCGACGCGATTCATGGCGCTCGGTGGCAATGATGCGCAGACCGCCCAGGGCTTTCACGGCCTCATGGTCAATCTTCCATTGGCCGCGCAAAGTTTGGATGCGCTCGGCCTTGGCAGCATCATCCAGCGCGGCATCGGCCTCAATCGCTTCCAGCGACTTTTCAATATTGCCACCCAGCACGATGTCGGTGCCGCGACCCGCCATGTTGGTGGCAATGGTGATCACGCCACGGCTGCCCGCCTGGGCAATGATGTCTGCCTCGCGCGCGTGCTGCTTGGCGTTGAGCACCTGGTGCGGCAGCTTTTCCTGCTCCAGCAACTGGGCAATGATCTCCGAGTTTTCAATGGACGTGGTGCCCACCAGAACGGGTTGGCCGCGCTCGTGGCACTCGCGGATATCGGCAATCGCCGCCTGGTATTTTTCTTTGGTGGTTTTGTAGACACGGTCCAACTGGTCGGTGCGGTTGCTGGGCCGGTTGGGTGGAATAACAACGGTCTCCAAGCCATAAATCTCTTGGAACTCATAGGCCTCGGTGTCGGCGGTACCGGTCATGCCGGCCAGCTTGGCATAGAGGCGGAAATAGTTCTGGAAGGTAATCGACGCCATGGTCTGGTTTTCAGCCTGGATCTCGACGCCCTCTTTGGCTTCCACGGCCTGGTGCAATCCATCGCTCCAGCGCCGCCCCGTCATCAAACGGCCGGTGAACTCATCCACGATGATGATTTCACCCGCTTGGGCCACGTAATGCTGGTCGCGGTGGTAAATGTGGTGCGCACGCAATGCGGCGGTCAGGTGGTGCATCAGCGTGATGTTGGCGGGATCGTAGAGCGACGCCCCTTCGGGTATCAAGCCCATTGAACCCAAAATGCGTTCGGCGCTTTCATGTCCGCGCTCGGTCAGGAACACCTGGTGGCCCTTCTCGTCCACCGTGAAATCGCCGGGCTTGGTGACGCCTTCTCCGGTGCGCGGGTCTTCTTCACCTTCTTGTCGCTCGAGCTGCGGCACCACCGTATTGATTGCCACGTAAAGGTTGGTGTGGTCTTCCGCCTGCCCGCTGATGATCAAGGGTGTGCGCGCCTCGTCAATCAAAATCGAGTCCACCTCGTCCACGATGGCGAAATTCAGCGCGCGTTGGACACGGTCGGTCGCCTCGTAAACCATGTTGTCGCGCAGGTAGTCAAAACCGTATTCGTTGTTGGTGCCGTACGTGATGTCCGCGTTGTAGGCTGCTTGCTTTTCCTCGCGCGGCACATTCGGATAGTTGATACCAACGGTCAAACCCAAAAAGTTGTACAGGCGTCCCATCCATTGCGCGTCGCGCGCAGCCAGGTAATCGTTGACCGTCACGACATGCACGCCGCGCCCGGACAGGGCGTTCAGGTAAACCGCCAGCGTCGCGGTCAAGGTTTTGCCCTCGCCGGTGCGCATCTCGGCAATCTTGCCTTGGTGCAAGGCAATGCCACCCACGAGTTGTACATCGAAGTGGCGCATCTTCATAACGCGCTTGGAGCCTTCACGCACCACCGCAAATGCCTCCGGCAGCAAATCGTCGAGGCTTTGCCCGCCCGCAAACCGTTGTTTGAATTCCTCGGTTTTGGCTTTCAGCGCCTCGTCGGAGAGCGACTCCAAGGCCGCCTCCATGGCGTTGATGCGGGCGACCGTGCTGCGGTATTGCTTGAGGAGGCGGTCGTTACGGCTGCCGAAAATTTTGGTGAGGAAATTGAAGTCCATGGGATTCCGACAATTACAAGGTCCAACCCGTTTGTTGGCGACTTGCCGCGCGTTCGCGCAAACCGTGCATTTTATGCGGGCAGCAGCTATCGGCCGCCCGACCCAGACGCTGAGGCCACGGCCGCTTTCAGGGGTTGCGACTGCTGGGGCCGGCGCTGAGGGCCGCACGCGAGGCGGCTTGGGCGTCACCCCCCGCATGCAGAAACTTTTGGGGATCCTGCGCCACACCCCTGACCCGCACTTCAAAGTGCAGATGCGGCCCTGTCGACCGGCCCGTGGTGCCGATTTCGGCAATCTTTTGGCCCCGCTTCACCACATCCCCCGATTTGACAAACACCTGGGAGGCATGGCCGTAACGGGTCAACAAATCGTTGCCGTGGTCGATCTCCACCATATTCCCGTAATTCGGGTGGGCTTGCTGGACGACGACGACGCCCCCCGCCGCCGCGTAAATCGGCGTACCGACTGCTGCGGGAAAGTCCAACCCCTCGTGCATGGCGCTACTGCCGGCAAACGGGTCGATCCGCCAGCCGAAGCCGGAACCCACCACACCTCCGGCCACCGGAGCCTGTGTCGGCAACATCATTTGTTTCATTTTTTGGTCGAACAAACGCGTCTCCATCAGGGTCAAGACATCCGCACGCTGGACCGCCGAATGGTCTAAATCGTCCATCATGGCCTGCAAATCGGCAACGGTCATGGCCCGCGCATCCACCAGCGCCCCGCCCTGGCCCGGCTTGCTGCGAAGCAGCGCCGGATCCACGCCGGCCAATCCGGAGAGCCGCTCGCCCAGGGATTCGATCTGCGTCATCTTGGCCTGCATTTCTCCGAGCTTCTTTGCCAGCACGTCGATGTTTTCGCGGGTGAAACGGTCCCGCTGCTCAATTTGGTCTTTGGCAACAAAGCGCACAACCGACCCGAAAACCGGCCAATCCTCGCGAACGGCTTTGACAAAAATCAGGTGATAGAGGCCTGCTGTCACCATCAACAGCACCACCAAAAGTCCCCCTAATGCTCCCGCCAGCTGCCAACCGGTCATGCGGATAGCAATGCTTCTGGTCAGCCTGGAGTCCGTGATAATCACTTCCATAGCAATCGCCTTCCAATCATGCGGCCTGCAAGGCCAATCCACGCACCATGTCCTACACCCTGCTGGAAGCCACTTTGCGCAACCCCAACCTGGCGCGGCTGCAGGCCTTGGCGCGGGACTCTTCCCTTTATCTGACACAAGTCCTGCCATTGATTCCGACAAACCTGCGCGTGGCCGTCAAGGCAGGGCCCATTGAGCAGCCGGCATCCAACCCGCCAGCAGACAACACCCCCGGGAAAGTCAGCTGGTGCCTGATCGCATCCAATAACGCCAGCGCCAGCAAACTGCGCCAATTGCTTCCAACGCTATTACAGCATCTTCAGACTGAGGGCCATCCCGTGGCCTCGATTCGCCTGTCGGTGGAAAAATCCTCCACGGGCAGCGGCGGCCATTGAAACCCGCCTAACAGGCCCGCGCATCCAACTGCCAGGGTGCGTCCCGCCGGTATCATGGCAGCATGCCGGTCTCCGCCCCTTCGTCTGCAGACCCTGCTGAGAAAACGGCGCGCTCAGGCGTGGCCCACACCCCCGACTCGGCGTATGCATGGTTCCGGCTGCTGATTTCCCTGCTGATCATGACGATTGGCAACGCCGGCATGTGGGTCATCCCCGTGGTGTTGCCTGTTGTTCAGGCGGAGTTTCATATCGGCCGCGCCGACGCGGCCTTGCCCTACACCCTGATGATGATCGGCTTTGGTCTGGGCGGCGTGCTGATGGGCCGCCTGAGCGACCGTTTCGGCCTTTTCCGCCCCCTGCTCGGTGCATCGCTGGCCATTGGAGCAGGCTTTTGTTTGGCGGCACTCTCGCAGGACATCACCGGGTTCGCGCTGGCCCATGGGGTGTTGATCGGCCTGGTGGGCTGCGCAGTCACCTTCGCGCCCCTGATGGCCGACACATCGCTCTGGTTTGCGCGCCGCCGCGGCATTGCGGTGGCCGTCTGCGCCAGCGGCAACTACCTGGCGGGCGCTGTGTGGCCGCCGGTGATGGAACACTTTATTGCAACAGCGGGCTGGCGCGCCACCTACCTCGGAGTCGGACTGTTCTGCACCTGCAGCATGGGCCTGCTGGCATTTTTGATGCGCCAGGCACCGCCGGGTGTCGCAGCCGAAGCGGGGACAGCCAATCCTGGCAACCTGCGCGAACGCCCTTTCGACCTGTCGCCCAACACCGCCACGGCGGCCCTGTGTGTGGCCGGCCTGTCATGCTGCGTGGCCATGGCGATGCCGCAGGTGCATATCGTGGCGTATTGCACGGATTTGGGTTTTGGTGCGGCGCGTGGTGCGCAGATGCTTTCCATCATGCTGGCCTGCGGCATCGTCAGCCGCCTGGTATCGGGCGCGCTGTCGGACCGCATCGGCGGCATCCGCACACTGGTCCTGGGTTCGGCGCTGCAATGCACGGCATTGTTCTTGTTTCTACCCTTTGACGGGCTGGTGCCTCTGTACATCGTATCGGCCATGTTCGGTCTGTTTCAAGGCGGTATCGTGCCTTCGTATGCGCTGGTGGTGCGTGAGAATTTTTCGCCACGGCAGATCGGGGTACGGGTGGGAACCGTGATCATGTTCACCATGCTGGGGATGGCCCTGGGCGGCTGGATGTCGGGCAAGGTGTTTGACCTGACCGGCTCCTACCATGCGGCCTTTTTGAACGGGATTGCCTGGAACCTGCTCAATCTGCTGATCGCCGTGACCTTGCTCTTGCGCCTGCGGCGCAAAAACCTGGAATCTGACCCCGGTTAACCGACCCCCATTAACCGGCGAAGTCAGCGGCGCTGCAGCAAGTGGAAGTGGTCGGCACCCCGGGTTGTCTGACGCAGCAGGGTGTGGCCGGTTTGCTTGGTGAACGCTTGGAAATCACGCAGGGAGCCGGGGTCAGTGCTGATGACTTCCAGTACCTGGCCGGACACCAGCTCGGCCAGCGCTTTTTTGGCTTTCAAGATAGGCAGCGGGCAGTTCAAACCGCGCGCGTCTAACGATTTGTCAATCGCGGGAAATACAGGCTCGGTCATGGCTTGCGATATCAGGCGGGGAATACGCCGGTGGACAGATAACGGTCGCCACGGTCGCAAACGATGAACACAATGGTTGCGTCGCGCACCTCGGCGGCGATCTGCTGCGCAACCCAGCAGGCGCCGGCCGCAGAGATGCCGGCAAAAATTCCCTCTTCCCGCGCCATACGCCGGGCCATGTCTTCGGCGTCCGCCTGGCTGACCAGACGGATGGCATCGACCACGCTGGCATCGTAAATGCCGGGAAGGTACTCCGGCGACCATTTGCGGATACCCGGAATGCGCGAACCTTCGGAGGGCTGTGCGCCAATGATCTGGATTCCGGGGTTCTGCTGCTTGAGAAAACGCCCTACCCCGGTGATCGTGCCGGTGGTGCCCATGGCGCTGACAAAGTGGGTGACCTGGCCCTGGGTGTCGGCCCAGATTTCCGGTCCGGTGGCCTCAAAGTGGGCGCGCGGGTTATCCCCGTTGCCGAATTGGTCCAGCACCTTGCCCTTGCCCTGGGCCTGCATCTGCAGCGCCAGGTCACGCGCTGACTCCATGCCACCGGCCTTGGGGGTCAGAATCAGTTCGGCGCCAAAGGCCTTCATGGTCTGGGCGCGCTCAATGGACAGGTCCTCGGGCATCACCAAAACCATCCGGTAGCCCTTGATCGCCGCAGCCATGGCCAAGGCGATGCCGGTATTGCCCGAGGTGGCTTCAATCAACGTGTCGCCGGGCGCGATGTCACCGCGTTCCTGCGCCCGCGCAATCATGGCAAGCGCCGGGCGGTCTTTCACCGAACCCGCAGGATTGTTGCCCTCCAACTTACCCAAAACCACGTTGTTGCGCGGAGCAGCGTTAGCCGCGCCGATGCGCTGCAACGCCACCAAAGGCGTGCGGCCAACCAGCTGCTCGAGCGAGGGATACGACTTGGAAGCGGGGGAATTCACGCGTGGCGGTCCACGTAACGACCCTTTTCTTTCGGGGGGTTGGACGTTGTGCGCCGCTCTGCTTGCACGCGGTCCAGTTGGTCACGCGCCTGGCTGACCTGGGCTGCGCGTGCCTGCGCCTGGGTGCGCTCCGACGTGGCATCGTCGGCTACCCGCTTGGGCACCGGTTTGGCGGCCGGCGC
>CANFTU010000044.1 GCA_947450005.1 Comamonadaceae bacterium
GGTACGCTGTCCTCAGTGGACTTGCGGCGGCTGCACCCGGACCTGATGGCGCAGACGGCGCGTTTGGAGAAGGCGCATGACGGGGGTGACGCCATCAACGCCGCCAACCTGGTGGCGTTGGACCGCGAGGTCAAAAAGGCGCTGGCCCTCGCCGACGGCCATGGCGTGGTGGCGGTGAACGTGATGAAGGCGATCAGCGGCTACGCCGCGCACGTACGGCAGTCACTGGAAAGCGGCGCGCAGGCGCTGGTGGTGGGGGCTGGTTTGCCGCTGGACCTGCCTGAGTTGGCCGCCGGTTTCCCCAAAGTGGCGCTGATTCCGATTTTGTCGGACGCGCGCGGCGTGCAACTGGTGGTCAAGAAGTGGGAGAAAAAAGGGCGCTTGCCAGACGCCATCATCCTGGAGCATCCGCGCCTAGCCGGTGGGCATCTGGGCGCGGCGCGCATTGCGGACATCCAGGACACGCGTTTTGATTTTGAGGTGGCGGTGCCCTTGGTGCTGGAGTTTTTCAAGGCCATGGGTATCGAGGGGCGCATCCCCGTGATTGCGGCGGGGGGCATCAACTGCCATGCTGACATTGAGCGGCTGCAGGCGCTAGGCGCATCCGCAGTACAACTGGGTACCGCATTTGCAGTCACCGAAGAATGCGACGCGCATCGGAACTTCAAACAGGTTCTGGCTGGCGCGCAGCCGTCCGACATGGTGGAGTTCATCAGCACGGCAGGCCTGCCTGCGCGCGCGGTGCGCACGCCCTGGCTGGCGCGCTACCTGCTGCTGGAAGACAAGTTAAAAGACGTGGCGCATAAAAAGAGCCGCTGCAATATGGCTTTTGATTGCCTGTCGCACTGCGGCCTGCGCGACGGCAGCGCGGCCATGGGGCAGTTCTGCATCGACAAGCAGCTGGGGCACGCCTGGTCGGGCGAAGTCGACAAAGGACTTTTCTTCCGGGGCGCAGCGGCGCTGCCTTTCGGTCCGGAGATCCGCCCGGTGGAAGACTTGATGGCGTATTTGTTGGGTAACGGGGTGGTCACTCCGGTTTAGTCAGCCCTCCAGGAACAAAGCCCCGCCCCGTTCGCCCAGAGGGGTAAACCCCTATAGTTACCCGATGTTCGACCGCCTGTTCCGTTTTTTTGAGTCCCGCATCCAGGCCACCGAGCCGCCGCCACCGGGCGCACCGCCGACCGGATTGCTGGCTTTTTACGGTCACTTCGTCGGGCAGAACCGGGGTATTTTTGTGGCCATGTTGTTCAGCTGCCTGCTGGTGGCGCTCAGCGATACGGTGACGCCGGTCTTGATTGGCAAACTGGTGGGTTTGCTGGGCGCGGCCGACCGGCCGGCGGCGCTGGCGCAGGCGGTGCCGATGCTCATCGGTATGGCTGTGTTCATGTTGGTGCTGCGCCCGGCCGTGGTGGTGTTGGACGCGCTGCTGCGCTTCAACACCGTGATGCCGGGCTTTACCAGCCAGGTGCGCTGGCAAAACCACTGGCATGTGGTGCGCCAGAGCTGGCCGTTTTTTCAGGACGATTTCGCCGGGCGTATTTCCAACCGCGTGATGCAAACCGCCAACGCCATGCGCGAGAGCGCGGTCTCGGGCGTGCGGGCGGTTTGGTACATCGTGGTCTACGGGCTGACCACGGTGGTCTTGCTGTGGCGCGCTGATTGGCGCCTGGCGGTGCCCACGCTGGCGTGGTTTGCGGGGTACGTGCTGTTCCTGCGCTACTTTGTCCCCAGGCTGCGTGACCGGTCCAAAAACGCGTCGCATCTGCGCTCCAAGGTGGTGGCGACGATTGTGGATATTTACGCCAACATCCTCACCGTCAAGCTGTTCGCCCGCCCCAGCGCGGAAGACCGCCATGTGCGTGGCGTGATGGAGGCGCACCAGGACGCCATCGTCGGGCATTCGCGCGTCATCACGCAATTCATCGCCGCGCTGTGGTTGCTCAACGCGCTGCTGCTGGTGGGAACGGCCGGCGTGGGCATTTGGTTGTGGCAGGCGCAGGCTCTGGATGTGGCCGTATTCGCGATGGCGGTTCCGTTGGCTTGGCAGATCACCACCTCGGCAGGCTGGGTGTCGTGGGAGGTGGCCGGTATTTTCGAGAACATCGGTGTGGTGCAAGAGGGTATGGAGTCCATAGCCGTCCCGCATCGCATGGCGGACCGGCCGCAGGCGCAGCCCTTGGTGGTGCGCACGGGAGAGATCCGATTTGAGCAGCTGAACTTTGCCTACGACGCGGGGCGACCGGTGCTGCGCGATATTGATTTATTGATCCACCCGGGCGAGCGGGTCGGGCTGATCGGGCGTTCCGGCGCGGGCAAGTCGACGCTGGCGCATTTGCTGTTGCGTTTTTTTGACCCGGTCAGTGGACGCATCGTGGTAGACGGGCAGGACATTGCGTTGGCAACACAAGAAAGCGTACGCGCCAATATGGGCATGGTGACGCAAGACACCTCGCTGCTGCACCGCTCGATTGCCGCCAACATCCGCTACGGCAGGCCCGAGGCCACGGACGCAGAAGTGGAGGCCGCCGCGCGCAAGGCGCAGGCGTGGGAGTTTGTGCAGGGTCTGCGCGATTGGCAGGGCCGCGAGGGCTTGCATGCGCACGTGGGCGAGCGCGGTGTCAAGCTCTCCGGCGGGCAGCGCCAACGCATTGCGATTGCCCGCGTCATTCTCAAAGACGCGCCCATTTTGATTCTGGATGAGGCCACGTCCGCGCTGGACAGTGAAGTGGAACTGGCGATCCAGGAGCAGTTGCTCGGTCTCATGGACGGCAAAACGGTGATTGCCATTGCCCACCGGCTTTCCACCATCGCCCGCCTGGACCGATTGATCGTGCTCGATGGAGGCCGCATCGTGGAGACCGGAACCCACGCGCAATTACTGGCCCAGGGCGGCCATTACAGCGCGCTGTGGGCGCACCAGTCGGGCGGCTTTTTGCCGCAAGAGATACCCCCGCGCCAGCGCGTGAACCCAGTGACGTCGGATGGAGAAGTGTGTGATGTGTAAATTGTGGATGGTGCGTTGGTGTGCCGGGATCAGTCTGGTAGTGAGCGTGTTGGCGCAGGCGCAAACCGAGCCGCCGTCCCCGGCATCGGGCGGTGCGCAATTTTTCACCGAGGTCGAAGGCATCAGCGAATACCGTTTGCCCAATGGTTTGCGGGTTTTACTCGCGCCCGACACGTCCAAACCGACCACCACGGTCAACGTGACGTACCGCGTTGGCAGCCGCCACGAGAATTACGGCGAGACGGGCATGGCGCATCTGCTTGAGCACCTGGTCTTCAAGGGCACGGCAACGCGCGGCAACATCATGCAAGAGCTCAACCGACGTGGCATGCGCTTTAACGGCACCACGTCCTACGACCGCACCAACTACTTTGAGACTTTCAGCGCCAGCGAGGACAACCTGCGCTGGGCGCTGGAGATGGAGGCTGACCGCATGGTCAACAGCCGCATTGCGCAAAGCGATTTGCAAACCGAGTTCAGCGTGGTGCGCAACGAGATGGAAATGGGCGAGAACAATGCCAGCCGGGTGCTCTGGCAGCGCATGGCGGCCGCGGCTTTTGACTGGCACAACTACGGCAAATCCACCATCGGCGCGCGCTCCGACGTGGAGAACGTGCGCATCGACAACCTGCAAGCCTTTTACCGCCGCTACTACCAGCCCGACAACGCGGTGCTGGTGATTGCGGGCAAGCTGGACCGAGACGCCACGCTGGCCTTGGTGAACGCGACGTTTGGAGCGATTCCCCGGCCCACCCGCACGCTGCTACCCGCCTACACGCGTGACCCGGTGCAAGACGGCGCGCGTGAGGTGCGGGTCAACCGCGTTGGTGATACGCCTTTGCTGGGTGTGCTGTACCACACGGCCCCGGCCGGCCACCCCGATGCCACGGCCATGGCCGCGCTGGCGGAGATGCTCGGTGACACGCCCAACGGCCGCTTGCACACAGCGCTGGTGGAGGGCGGGCAAGCCGTCTCCGTGGGACCGTGGAACTTTGCGCTCGCCGAGGCCGGTTACATCATGTTCATGGCCGAACTGGCTAAAGACCAGCCCGAAGCAAGCGCGCGCCAAACCCTGCGTGCCCAGCTCGAAAACCTGGCCCAGCGACCCTTCACCGCAGCCGAACTGGCGCGCGCCAAGACCGCGATGTTGGCCGATATCGAGAGCACCATGAACAGCCCCCAGTCGCTGGCGCTGCGCCTGACCGACTCCATTGCCAATGGTGACTGGCGCTTGTTTTTTGTAGCCCGCGACCGGATTGAGGCCCTCCAACTCGAGGACGTGCAGCGGGTGGCCGAAAACTATTTCAAAGACAGCAATGCCACCTGGGGTGCCTTTGTTCCCACCGCGCAGCCCGAGCGGGCGGCGCTCCCGGGACCGGTTGACCTGGATGCGGTTTTGTGGGAATACAAGGGCCGCGCTGCGCTGGAGGCGGGTGAATCTTTCGACGCCAGCCCCGCCAACATCGAACAGCGCACCCGCCGCGTGACCTTACCCGGCGGTATGCAACTGGCGCTGTTGCCCAAGAAAAACCGGGGTGCGACCGTCACCGGGCAGCTGCGGCTCAACATGGGTGACGCCGCCGGCCTGATGGGTCAGTCTTCTGCTTCCGATCTGGCGGCGGACCTGTTGATGCGCGGTGCGGGCGCCTACAGCCGTGCCGAATTGGCGTCCTTGCTGGAGCGGCTCCATACGCAGATGTCGGTGTCGGGCAGCGGCCAGCAGGTCGTGCTGCGTTTCGAGACGCGGCGTCAGCATGTGGCGCAGGTCTTGGAGTTGGTGCGTGATGTCTTGCGCGCGCCGCGCTTTGCGCCCGAGGAATTCACCCGCGCCGCGCAGGAAAACGCCAGCGCCTTAGAGGCGGGGCGCAAAGACCCCAATGCCATGGCACGCCAGGCCGTTGCCAAGGCGATGGACGTTTACCCGCCTGGCGACGTGCGCGCGGCGCAAAGCGTGGACGAGGCGCTCGCCGAATTGCGCGCCACCACGCTGGATGATGTCAAACGCTTCCACGCCCATTTCTATGGCGCGGACCACGCCGAGCTGGCGATGGTGGGCGACTTTGACGCGAAGGCCGTGCAGGACCAGATCGCAGCCTTGTTGGGTGATTGGAACAGCGCAGCGCGCTACGAGCGGCTGCCCAGCTTGCAGCGTCCGGACCGGCCGGGCAATTTGTTGCTGCAAGCGCCGGACAAAGCCAACGCCGTGTATCTGGCTGCGTTACCCTTGGCCCTGCGCGATGACAGCGCCGATTTTGTTCCCTTGATCCTGGCCGATGAGGTGCTGGGCGGCGGCTCCAAGTCGCGTCTGTCCGAGCGGCTTCGGCAGCAGGATGGCATCAGCTACGGCGCGGGCAGCAGTTTGTCGGTCGGCAGCTTCGAGGCCGTTGCGATGTGGCGGTTCTACGCCATCTACGCGCCGGACAAGTTGGCGGTTTTGCGCCGGGGTGTGCAGGAGGAATTGGCGCGCCTGCTGGCGCAGGGCATCACCGACGCCGAGCTGATGGATGCCAAAAAATCCCTGCTGGAGCAGCGCAGACTCAACCGCGCCCAGGACGGCTCCTTGGCTTCTGCGCTCTTGGGTCAGATGGCCACCGGGCGGACCATGGCTTTCAGCGCCGCGCTGGATGCGGCGATTGCCGGGGTCAGCCTGGAAGCGGTCAACGCCGCTTTGCGCCGCCACCTCAACCCCGAGCGCCTGCTGCAGGTCTATGCGGGAGACTTTGCCCAATCCGGGGTGCGGGCGATAGCACCCTAAGTTGTGACCGGCGGCGCAATCAAAGCAAACAATTGACCACATAGGCCGCTTCGGAGCTTTTACACTGGCTGGCGCCCCGTAAGATGAAGGGCTCCCGGGCCGCGGCGCGGGACCTGATTGCGAACGAATATCTATACAGGAGACCCCATGGCCTTATCCGACATTGAAATTGCCCAGGCGGCAACGCTCAAGCCCATCATGCAGATGGCCCAGGAACGCTTGCACATTCCGCTGGAGGCGCTGGAGCCTTACGGCCACTACAAAGCCAAGATCGACCTGACCTGGTTGAACAAGCAAACCGGTCCGGACGGCAAACTCATTCTGGTGACCGCCATCAGCCCCACCCCGGCCGGCGAGGGCAAGACCACCACCACTGTCGGCTTGGGCGATGCGCTCAACCGCATCGGCAAGCGCACCGTGATCGCTCTGCGTGAGCCATCGCTGGGCCCGGTCTTCGGCATGAAAGGTGGCGCAGCAGGCGGCGGCTACGCCCAGGTCGTGCCCATGGAAGACATCAACCTGCACTTCACCGGCGACTTCAACGCCATCGCGCTGGCCCACAATCTGTTGGCCGCGCTCATGGACAACCACATCCACCACGGCAACAGCCTGGGCTTTGACGCCCGGCGCATCGTCTGGCGCCGCGTCATGGACATGAATGACCGCGCTTTGCGCTCCACCGTCGTGTCGCTGGGCGGCCCGGGCAACGGATTCCCCCGCGAAGACGGATTTGACATCGTCGTGGCCTCTGAAGTCATGGCCATCTTCTGCCTGGCTACCTCGCGCAAAGACCTCAAAGAGCGCCTGGGCAACATCATCGTGGGTTACACGCGCGAGCAAACCCCCATCCGTGCGCGTGACCTCAATGCACAGGGCGCGATGGCCGCGCTGCTCAAGGATGCGATCAAGCCCAACCTGGTGCAGACGCTGGAGAACAACCCGGCCATCATCCACGGCGGCCCGTTTGCCAACATCGCGCACGGCTGTAACACCGTCACCGCCACCAAAGCCGCGCTCAAGCTGGGCGAGTACGTGGTGACCGAGGCCGGCTTTGGTGCCGATCTGGGTGCCGAGAAGTTCATCGACATCAAGTGCCGCAAGTCGGGCCTGCGTCCCAACGCCGGGGTGGTGGTTGCCACGCTGCGCGCCTTGAAGCACCACGGCGGCGTCGAGGCCAAAGACCTCAATACCCCGAACGTGGACGCGGTCAAGCGTGGCATTGCCAACTTGGAGCGCCATGTGCACAACATGCGCGAGAACTACGGTGTGCCGTGCGTGGTCTCCATCAACCATTTCACGTCCGACACCGCGGAGGAGCTCGACGCCCTGCGCGCCCACATGGACGCTATGGGCGTACCGGTGGTGCTGGCACGCCACTGGGCAGAGGGTGGCAAGGGCGCAGAGGAATTGGCGCACATGGTGGTCAAGCTGGCCGAATCCGGCACCGCCAAGACCAAGTTTGTGTACGCGGATGAAGACACGTTGTGGAACAAGATGCAGGCGATTGCGACCAAGATTTATGGCGCCGCTGGTATTTCTGCGGATGCGTCGGTCAAAGCGAAGATTGACAAACTGCAAGCCGATGGCTACGGGCACTACCCCGTGTGTGTGGCCAAGACGCAGTACTCGTTCTCCACCGACCCCAAGCTGCGCGCTGCGCCGTCGGGTCACACCGTGAATATCCGCGAGGTCCGACTGTCGGCCGGTGCGGAATTTGTGGTGATGATTTGCGGCGACATCATGACCATGCCGGGGCTGCCCAAAGAGCCCGCGTCGATGCGCATTGACATCGACGACGACGGCAAGATCTCCGGCTTGTTTTAAGCCACCCGCTGGCGGGCCAGCGCCGCGCCCTGGGCCAGGGCGCGGAGTTTGCCTTCGGCTACAGCGCGGCTCATGGGCGCTAAGCCGCAGTTGGTGCACGGAAACAAGCGGTCTTTGGCGACGAATTGCAAAGCCCGGCCGATGGTGTCGGCGATTTCCTGTGGCGTCTCAATGGTCTCGCTGGCTACATCGATTACGCCCACCATCACGTCTTTGCCTTGGAGCAGAGCAATCAAATCCATGGGCACGCGCGAATGGAAGCATTCCAGGCTGACTTGCCGTATGCTGCTCTTGGCCAGCGCGGGAAATACTTTTTCGTATTGGCGCCACTCCTGGCCGAGTGATGTTTTCCAGTCGTTATTGGCCTGGATGCCGTAGCCGTAGCAAATGTGCACGGCGGTGGTGCAGGTGAGGCCCTGCGCCGCGCGCTCCAGCGCTTGCACGCCCCAGTCGGCGGCGTCTTCGCCGTAGACATTGAAAGCCGGCTCGTCAAACTGGATGATGTCCACACCATCGGCCTGCAAGGCCAGCGCCTCCTGGTTCAGCAGGGCAGCAAAAGCCATGGCCATCTTGACGCGCCCAGCTTTGTCGCCACCGTAAAAGCGGTCGGCCACGGTATCCACAATCGTCATCGGGCCGGGCAGGGTGAATTTGATTTTTTTGTGCGTGTGGGCGCGCAGCAGCTGCGCTTCCATGGCGTGGACCCGGCCTTTGAGCGTGAGCGGTCCCACGACCTGCGGCACCATGGCGTCGTAGCGGTTGTCGCGTATGCCCATCTTGACCTTGTTATCAAAGTCAATACCGCCGACTTGCTCCAAAAAGCCGTGCACAAAGTGCTGGCGTGCCTGTTCACCGTCGCCAATGATGTCCAGCCCGGCGTCTTCCTGCATCTTGATCCACAGCAGGGTGGCGTCCGCCTTGGCTTGCAGCAGCGCGTCGCCGCTGGCTTTCCATTGCGGCCAGAGCTTTTGGGTTTCAGCCAGCCATTCGGGCTTGGGCAGACTGCCCGCGATACAGGTGGAAAACAAAGGCATGGACAACTCCGTAGTAGGCCGCGCAAAAGGGCGCGCAGCCATGCTAACGGGTTTTGGGCGCGTTCAGGATGCCGCGATGCGCAGCGCTGACTGCACGCCCATGAAGCCACCCACCAGGACCATCAGCCCGCCCGACAGATAAGGTGCCCGGCGCGCCCAGTCACCGAGCGCCGACCCCTGGCGGCCGAATCGCGCCGCGCCCCAAGCTGCCGCCACGCCCACGCTGACCAGCGACAGCGCCAATCCGAAGCTGAAGGAAGCCACCATCACCGCGCCCAGCGTGAACTGCTTGAGATTCAGGCAAATCAGCAAAATGGTCACCGAGGCCGGGCAGGGCACCAGCCCGCCAGTCACGCCAAATAGCGCGATTTGCACATTGGTGATGGGCTGGCCCTGGAAATTTTGGGCAATGTCTTTGGCATGCGCGCGCTCGTGGGCATCCTGGTATTCGGCGGGACTGGCGCCGTGCTGGTGCCCATGATCGTGGTCGTGGTCGTGGTCGTGGTCGTGGTCGTGGTGAGGCTGCTGCTGGCCCAGGGCAAAGGCCTGCGCCGCCTGGTTGTCCATGCGGGTCCGATGCAGCATCCACAGGCCGACGCCGACCACAATCAAAGAGGAAAACAAGAGCAAATAGGGCTCCGCCTGTTCGGCCAGAACCGCGTTGCCAAAGCTGAGGGCCAGCGCCGCGATCAGCCACACCACAATGGAATGCGACAAGGCGGCGCACACACCCAGAAGCGCCGCTTGGCCCGGCGTTCCTTTGATGGCGACGATAAATGCCGCCATTAACGTTTTGGAGTGTCCCGGCTCCAGCCCGTGTAACGCACCGATCAAAATGGCTGTGGGAATAAACAGCCACAAATTGGTCGATCCTTGCAGGATCAGTTCGGCGATCGGTGGCATGGTGTTAAGCGGTGAGGGGGGTCGAGCCCATCATACGCACCCACCGGGGCTTGCAATACCCCCCAAATGCGTCAGGATCGGCTAGCCGTTCCCGAAGCATTAGAATTTGCCCAGCTTTACGGCTAACCAACCTTAGTTCTCAATCTAACGGAGTTCACCCTTCATGAAAAAAAATCTGATCGCTATCGCAGCGCTGACCCTGTCAGCCGGCTTCTCGATGGCCCAAACCGTGGTCACCATCGCCCACGTCGGCCCTACCAGCGGCGGCATTGCCCATTTGGGTAAAGACAATGAAAACGGCGCCATCATGGCCGTTGAAGAGCTGAACGCTGCAGGCGTGACCATCGGTGGCAAGAAAGTCACCCTCAAGCTGATGACCGAAGACGATGCCGCTGATCCCAAGCAAGGCACCGCAGTGGCCCAGAAGCTGGTCGACGCGAATGTCTCCGGCGTGGTTGGTCACCTGAATTCGGGTACCTCCATTCCCGCTTCCAAGATTTACAGCGACGCTGGCATCCCCCAGATTTCGCCATCCGCTACCAACCCCAAGTACACCCGCCAAGGTTTCAAGACCACCTTCCGCGTGGTGGCTGATGACACCCAATTGGGTGGCACGCTGGGCAAGTACGCCGTCAACACCCTCAAAGGGAAGTCCATTGCTGTGATCGATGACCGTACCGCATACGGCCAGGGCGTGGCAGAAGAATTCAGCAAAGCTGTGAAAGCCGCCGGCGGCAGCATCGTTGCGCAAGAGTTCACCACCGACAAAGCAACCGACTTCAACGCCATCCTGACCTCGATCAAAGGCAAGAAGCCTGACGTCGTGTTCTTCGGCGGTATGGACGCTGTTGCTGGCCCCATGCTGCGTCAGATGAAATCGCTCGGCATCAATGCCAAGTTCATGGGCGGCGACGGCATCTGCTCTGCAGAGTTGGTCAAGCTGGCCGGTGACGCAGTGTCCGACAACCAGGTCTTCTGCGCGGAAGCCGGTGGCGTTGAGCCAGGCAGCAAGTTCGAAGCAGCCAAGAACGAGTTCGACAAGAAGTTCAAGGCCAAGTTCGGCGTGGACGTGCAGGTGTATGCCCCTTACGTGTACGACAGCGTTCGTATCATGGTGGCCGCTATGGTCAAGGCCGGTTCTTCCGACCCTGCCAAGTACCTGCCTGTTTTGGCTGCGACCAAAGACTTCCAGGGCGTGACCGGCGCAATCTCCTTTGACAACAAAGGCGACGTGCTCAACGGTGCTTTGACCCTGCAAACCATCAAAGGCGGCAAGCTGCAAGTTCTGTCTGTGATCCGCTGATCACGCGAAGCCTTCGCTGAAAAACGCGCCGCTAACCCGGCGCGTTTTTTTCGCCTGCAGTGTGCGCTTACTGCGGCGGTTCGGCCTTGTCGCGAAGCGCGGCTTCGCGCTTGCGCTTCTCTTGCTTCAAGTCGTGAAACTGGTGAATAGCGAATACGAAGACCAGAAGAAAAACGCCGAGTTCAAGCCAGATTCCCATGGTGTTGTCTCCCCTTAGGGTTTCACAAACCGCAGCGTGAAGCGGTCGCTCTCACCAATCGCGCGGTATTTCTCGCGGTCTTTGTCCTTCAGGCGAGAGGTCGGCGGCAAGGTCCATACGCCTTCGGGGTGGTCTTTGGTATCGATCGGGTTGGCGTTGATTTCCGAGCGGCCATCAAGCCGGAAACCGACCTGCTCAATCAGTTGTATCGCCACATCTTCGCGCACATAGCCATTGGCCATTTGTTCGGCCTGCGTCTGGTCGGTACGACCTCTGTGGTCGACGATGCCCAGCACGCCGCCGGATTTGAGCGCAGTGTAAAAGGTCCGTAACGATTCCTGCAACTCACCCTGGTCCATCCAGTTGTGCAAATTGCGAAAACTGATCACGAAATCGGCGCTGCCAGCTGGCGCAACGGCATGGCGGTCAGCCCTGAATTCGGTCACAACGACTTTGCCGTAGAGCGCCGGCTCGGCGTTGAGCCGTTGTAAAAATTTCTGGTGATCGGGCAGGTACTGCGGTAGCGATGCATCGCGGTTAGCGGCGATGTACAGGCCTTTTGGCTGCAGCCAGGGGGCCAAAATTTCCATGTAATAGCCGCCGCTTCCCGGCAGAATTTCAACCACCGTGCTATCCGGTCGCACCCCGAAAAAAGCCAGCGTCTGCGCCGGATGGCGGTAAGGGTCGCGCGCGACATTGCCGGGTGAACGGTGCGCTGCAGACAGCATGGGTGCGAAGTCTTCAGGCGCGGTTTGGGCTGACAGCACACCGGGTAGCAGCGCAAGTGCGGCGAGGAGCCAAAGGGCCGTGCGTGGGATGGTTGTCATGGTGCGCCTTTTTTGTTTCGCGAAGCGGGTGATGCCCTGTGTACATCGTAATGCAGCCCGCATGCCCAGGTACCGTGGCAATGCCGGGCGGTACACTGAACCGCACTATTCCATCTGCCAACCTGCCGCTCCATGCCCGATAACCACAACCCCGCGCGGGGTATCTTGTTTTTGTGCGTGGGCGTGTTTGTCTTTTCGGCGCAGGACGCCATCATCAAACGGGTCAGCGGCGGCTACCCGCTGACCGAGGTGGTGTTCATACGCTCCTGCGTGGCGGGCCCGATTTTGTTGTACCTGGTGCAGAGAGAAAGCGGCTGGCGATCGATTTTTGCCACCCGCCTGGGCACGCTGACCCTGCGCGCCATGATCATGTTCGGCGCTTACACGGCCTATTACATGGCCTTTCCCGCCTTGCCGCTGGCGGATGCGGTGGCGCTGTATTTCACGGTTCCACTTTTTGTGACGGCATTGGCCGCGCCTTTGCTGGGAGAGCACACGCCCTGGAAGGTTTGGGCCGCTGTGCTGCTGGGTTTTGCCGGCGTCATGGTGATGTTGCAACCGGGTAGCGGTTTGTTTGAGCCTGCCGCGCTGCTGTCGCTGGCAGCGGCGGCGTTGTATGGCCTGGCCATGCTGATGGCGCGCAAATTCGGCGACAGCCTGTCGGCGGCGGTCATGGCTTTCTACCAAAACGCTTTTTTCTTGGTCGGCGCCGGGTTGGTGGCGCTGGTGTTGCAGCAAATGGGCGTTGTCGAGGCGGTGCATCCCAGCGTGGAGTTTGTGGTGCGACCCTGGGTCCTGCCCACGCCCCTGGACGGGGCGCTGATCGGCACCTGCGGGGTGGTAGCGTCGGCCGGCATGCTGTTTTTGACCAACGCTTACCGGGTGGCGCGTGCCAGCGCGGTCACCGCCTTTGAATACACCGGCATTTTGTGGGCCCCGCTCTGGGGGTTTTTGTTTTTTTCGGAGGTGCCGCGGGCGACCACGGTGGCGGGCGCCGCCATCATCATCGTTGCCGGTTTGTTGGCTCTGCGCCTGGCCCGGCGGGATGCCTGAGCCGCTCTGTGCGTGGGCGGTGTGTGCCCGTCTCTTATGATGGGCCCGTGGAACAGAGCCACGCGCCGCCCCCGGCACTTGATTTGTTGGAGAACCATGAACGATTTGCGCCCTCACGGCGTTGGTACCTTTAGCCGCCTGGCGGGCCATTTCGGCTCCGCGTTGGGTGAGGGCTCGCCATGGCGATAGGCTACAAAACCATGCCGCCGCAGCCGCCCGATTACGGAACCGGGCCTGCCGTGCTGGAATTCGGCGTGGACTGGTGCAGCCACTGCCGCGGCGCGCAAGAGTCTATTGGCCAGGTTTTGGGCGGGGTTTCCGGAGTCGCGCATTACCGCATCGAGGACGGCCCGGGGCGCCCGCTGGGACGGGCTTTCAAAATCAAGCGCTGGCCTACGCTCGTTTTTCTGCATGACGGGCGTGAAGTGGAGCGCCTGGTCCGCCCGGTCGGCGTGGATGCTATCCGCGAGGCGTTGGACAAAGCGCTGCATCCCCCGGCAGCCGACGACAAGGTCGCGGCCGCAGTCTGATACCCGGGCCTGGGCCATGCGCGAAGCCCACCATGTTTATGTGGTCGAGCTGGACTCTGAGGTCCTGTTGCAGGCGCGTTTTCGCAAAAGCAATCCCGGGTATGTCGACGGCATGCCCTGCGTGTACGTGGGCATGACCGGTTTAGACCCGGATGTGCGCTTTGATAAACACAAGGCCGGTATCCAGGCCAATCGCTATGTCCAGCGTTATGGACTGCACTTACGCCCCGACTTGTATGCGCACCTCAACCCCATGCCCTATGGCGA
>CANFTU010000045.1 GCA_947450005.1 Comamonadaceae bacterium
GAACCTGATCGGCCAGGAAGGCGAGGGCTACGCCATCGCCCTGGGCGGCTTGGAGGGCGGGCGCATCGGCATTGCCGCGCAAAGCCTGGGCATGGCGCGCAGCGCGCTGGAAGTGGCCCTCGCCTACGCCAAAGACCGGCAGAGTTTTGGCCAGCCCCTGTTCAACCACCAAGCCGTGGGCTTCCGCCTGGCCGAATGCGCCACGCAACTAGAGGCCGCACGCCAACTCACCTGGCACGCCGCCGCCCTGCGCGACGCCGGCCGCCCCTGCCTGAAAGAGGCCGCCATGGCCAAGCTGTTCGCCAGCGAAATGGCCGAAAAAGTCTGCAGCGCCGCCATCCAAACCCTGGGCGGCTACGGCTACGTAAACGACTTCCCCCTGGAGCGCATTTACCGCGACGTGCGCGTCTGCCAGATTTATGAGGGGACTAGCGACGTGCAGAAGATGTTGATTCAGCGGGCTTTGGCTTGAGCGCCCCGCGCGAGTCCTTGGCATGCCCCTGCGGCCAAACCGGCGCGGCCAAAAAGCCGCTGCCCTACGCCGATTGCTGCGGCCGCTTCATCGACGCTTTCGCCACCAACCCCGCCCCTGACGAAGAGAGCTTGATGCGCTCGCGCTACAGCGCTTTTGTGCTGGAGCGCGCCGACTACATCCGCGCCACCTGGGACGCAGCCAATTACCCGCCCGACTTCGTTATTCAGCCCGGTGCCAAATGGCTGGGGCTGGAAGTGCGTGCCGCCCGCAGCACGGGCGAAGACAGCGCCGAGGTGGAGTTCGTCGCCCGTTACCGCGTGGACGGGCGCGCCGTGCGGGTTCATGAGCGCAGCCGTTTTGTGCGCAGCGGCGGCCGCTGGATTTATATGGATGGTGATGCGCTTTAGTTTGGCGGAGCCAGCCGCTCTTTCAAGGAGATTGATATGCCCGCTTTGACAACCCAGCTTGACCCCCGCTCCGCCGAATTTGCGGCCAACGCCGCCGCCATGCGCGTGCTGGTAGACGACTTGCGGGCGCGTTGCGCCGAGGTCGCGCAGGGCGGCGGGCAGGCCGCGCGGGACAAGCACCTGGCGCGGGGCAAGCTGCTGCCGCGCGCGCGGGTGCAGGCGCTGCTCGATCCGGGCACGCCTTTTCTGGAGCTTGCTCCCTTGGCCGCGCTGAACCTGTACAACAACGATGCGCCCGGCGCGGGCTTGATCGCCGGGGTGGGGCGGGTTAGCGGGGTGGACTGCATGGTGGTGTGCAACGACGCCACGGTCAAAGGCGGCACCTATTACCCGATGACGGTGAAGAAGCACCTTCGCGTCCAAGAGATCGCAGCGCAAAACCACCTGCCCTGCATCTACCTGGTGGACTCCGGCGGCGCGCACCTGCCCAGCCAGGACGAGGTGTTTCCCGACCGGGATCACTTCGGCCGCATCTTCTACAACCAGGCCAACATGAGCGCGCAGGGCATTGCGCAGATTGCGGTGGTCATGGGCAGTTGCACAGCGGGCGGCGCCTATGTGCCGGCCATGAGTGACGAGACCATCATCGTCAAAAACCAGGGGACGATTTTTCTGGGTGGCCCGCCGCTGGTGAAGGCAGCGACTGGTGAAGTGGTGAGCGCCGAAGACCTGGGCGGCGGCGATGTGCACACCCGCCTGTCGGGCGTGGCAGACCATCTGGCCGAAGACGACGCACACGCGCTGGCCCTGGCGCGCGAGGCGGTGGCGAACTTGAACCGGAACAAGCCGGCAACCGCCGCCCGAGCGCCCCAGCCACCCTTGTATGCGGCTGAGGGTTTGTACGGCGTGATACCGGCCGATACGCGCAAGCCCTTTGATGTGCGCGAGGTGCTTGCCCGCATCGTTGATGCATCCGACTTGCATGAATTCAAACCGCGCTTTGGCGCGACGCTGGTCTGCGGCTTTGCGCATATTGAGGGCATGCCGGTCGGCATCATCGCCAACAACGGTATTTTGTTCAGCGAGTCGGCGCAAAAGGGCGCGCACTTTATTGAGCTGTGCTGTCAGCGCCAGATTCCGCTGGTGTTTTTGCAGAACATCACCGGCTTCATGGTGGGTCGCAAAGTGGAAAACGAAGGCATTGCCCGCCACGGGGCCAAGATGGTGACGGCCGTGGCCTGCGCGCAAGTGCCCAAGTTCACCGTGATCATCGGCGGCAGTTTTGGCGCGGGCAATTACGGCATGTGCGGGCGCGCCTTCAACCCGCGTTTTTTGTGGATGTGGCCCAACGCGCGCATCAGCGTCATGGGTGGCGAGCAGGCGGCCAGCGTGCTGGCCACTGTCAAGCGTGACGGCCTGGAAGCCAAGGGCGGCAGTTGGAGTGCGGACGAAGAAGCCGCGTTCAAAGCCCCCATCCAAGCCCAGTACGAAGCGCAGGGCCATCCCTATTACGCCAGCGCCCGCCTGTGGGACGACGGCATCATCGACCCGGCAGACACGCGCCGCGTGCTGGCGCTGGGATTGAGCGCGGCGTGCAACGCGCCGCCTGTTCCCACGACATTTGGTGTGTTTAGGATGTAGCGGCCCTACGGGCGAAATGGGCAAAAGGGGAGGGAAAAAATGATGAAACGGTATCTCGCCACAGCGCTGGCGGTGTGGTGTTTGGGCAGCGCGCCGGTCTTTGCGCTGGACGTCACCCCGGTTGCCCCGCCAGCCACGGACGTCCTGGCCAAAGACCTGCAGGAGGAAGTCGTCCGCATCCAGGCTACGGTCAAAGACTTGTACGGGCGGGAGGCCACCAAACCGGTGCCGATCACCATCTACCGGCCAACGGGCGAGGGGCCTTTTCCACTGGTGGTCTTTAACCACGGACGCGCTGTCGCTGAAAAGCGGGCGCAACAGGGGCGTTACCGACCCGAAACCGTTGCGCGTTACCTGGTGGCCAAGGGCTTTGTGGTGATGGTGCCCAACCGGATTGGCTATTGGGAAACCTACGGCGACTTTGACCCCGAAAACAGCGCCTGCAAAAACATCGAGCCCATGTCCATAGCCGCTTCACAGCAAGTGCTGGCCACGGTGGAATTCGCCAAAACCCTGCCCTTCGTCGACGCGACGCGTTGGGTGGTCGCCGGTCAATCGGTGGGCGGGCTGACCTCGGTGGCCACGGTGGGTCGCGCGCCGGAGGGCTTGCTGGGCGGCATCAATTTTTCCGGGGGCACTGGCGGCAACCCCGAGGCGAACCCCGGACGCCCCTGCAACCCCGGCGCGACAACCCGTTACTGGGGCGACATCGCCAAAAACGCCAAAGTGCCCATGCTCTGGATGTACTGGCAAAACGACAAATACTGGGGGCCCGACATCCCCAAAGACTGGCACCTGGCGTGGACGCGGGGCGGGGGACAGGCGCAATTCACAAGCTTCGGCCCGTCTGGCGAGAACGGACACAACGGCCTGAATGAAGACATGGACCATTGGCTGCCCGTGGTGGACCGCTTTCTCCAGGACCTGGGCTTTGACCGCCCGGCCATCGTGACGGTACCGCCACCCAGTGGCTTTGCCGATATCGCGGACGCCAGCCGGGTTCCCGCCAACAGCGCGGGCAAGGCGGCCTATGCCAAGTTCCTGGACATGGCCGCGCCGCGCGCCTTCGCGGTGAGCACGAAGGGCGGCTTTGGTTTCGCGCGGGGTGACTATGCGGTAGGCCGGGCGTTGGGTAATTGCCAGCGCAACAACGGGAATATCTGCACGCTGTATGCCGTCGACGGCGATGTGGTGTGGAAGCCCTGATGGGCTTGACCCGGGATGATGCAATGTGTATAGTTTTCGCATTTGATACACATTGATGGTGCTTATGCGAACCAATATCGATATTGACGACAAGGTCATGGAAGCTGCTATGGCGGCTGGTGGTTTCAAGACCAAGCGTGAGGCGGTGGAAGCGGGTTTGCGTTTGGTCGCGCGGCGCAAGGTGTACGACGGCTTGCTGGCTTTGCGCGGCAAGTTGCAATGGGATGACTCAGACGAAGCCTGGGCCAGGGTGCGCGAACAGCAGGCCTTGGTCGCCAATGAAGCAGCACCTGCGCCTTATGTCGCATCGGCCACCAAGGTCGCTCCCGCCAAACGAGGCCGTACCGAGTGATTCTGGTGGACTCCAGCGTCTGGATTGACTTCTTCAACGGCGCATCGAACACGGCAGTGGATCGCTTAGAGGCGCTGTTGAGCGACAGCAGTTCCACGCTGGCCACGGCCGACCTGGTCGTATATGAGGTGTTGCGGGGTTTTCGCTCCAGTCGCCTTGTGGTGGATGCGCAGGAGTTGCTGTCGGAATTGACGCAAGTGGAGCTCGGTGGCTTGGCAAATGCGCTGCAAGCCGCCGACCACTACCGCGAACTGCGCGCCCTTGGCTATTCCATTCGCAGTCCGATTGATGTGCTGTTGGCCAGCTACTGCATCACGCATGGCCATTTGCTGCTGCACCGGGACGCCGACTTCGATGTGATGGCTACTCTGCGCGGATTGCAGATCGCGCCCCACTGAATTTCCCCAACCAGAAGTGCCCATGTTCACCACCATCCTCATCGCCAACCGCGGCGAAATCGCGTGCCGGATCGCGGCTACGGCGCGGCGCATGGGCATTCGCACCGTGGCGGTGTATTCAGATGCGGACGCGCAGGCCCAGCACTTGCGGCACTGCGATGCCGCGGTGCATATCGGCGGTTCGGCTGCCGCAGACAGCTACTTGCGCGGCGACACCATCATCGCCGCCGCCCTCGCCAGCGGCGCGCAGGCCGTGCATCCGGGCTACGGGTTTTTGAGCGAGAACGCCGATTTTGCGCAGGCCTGTCTGGATGCGGGTCTGGTGTTCATCGGCCCGCCTCCCGCTGCCATTCGGGCGATGGGCTTGAAGGCGCAGGCCAAGCAATTGATGGAGCGCGCAGGCGTCCCGCTGGTGCCGGGCTACCACGGCGCAGACCAGGACGCCGCGCTCTTGCAGCGCGAGGCCGACCGCATCGGCTATCCCGTTCTGATTAAGGCGAGCGCGGGCGGCGGCGGCAAGGGTATGCGTATCGTCGAAAAAGCAGATAACTTTGCCGATGCGCTGGCCAGCTGCCAGCGCGAGGCTGTGAGCAGCTTTGGCAACGGCGCGGTGCTGATTGAAAAATATGTGCAGCGTCCGCGCCATATCGAGGTCCAGATTTTTGGCGATAGCCAGGGTAACTACGTGCATCTGTTCGAGCGGGATTGCTCGGTGCAACGCCGCCACCAAAAGGTACTGGAAGAGGCTCCCGCCCCCGGCATGACCGAGGCCCTGCGCGCGCAGATGGGGGCGGCGGCAGTTGCAGCCGCACGGGCTGTGGGTTACGTGGGCGCGGGGACGGTGGAGTTCATCGTCGCGCAAACCGGCTACCACCAGCCGGAATCCATGCAGTTCTATTTCATGGAGATGAACACGCGTCTGCAAGTCGAGCACCCGGTGACCGAGGCGATCACCGGGCTGGATCTGGTCGCTTGGCAATTGCGTGTGGCCAGCGGCGAAACGCTGCCTCTGCGCCAGGACCAGTTGCAGATCAATGGTCATGCGATTGAGGCGCGCATTTGCGCCGAAGATCCGGCAAAGAACTTTCTTCCTGCCGTGGGGCCGGTGGCGGTGTTCCGCACGCCGGATTGCCGCCGCTTCACGCCGGGCGCGGTACGCATGGACAGCGGCGTGGGGGCGGGCGACAGCATCAGCCCTTTTTATGACCCCATGATCGCCAAGCTGATCGTCCACGGCAACACCCGCGCAGAGGCGCTGGCGCGCATGGATGTTGCGCTTGCGCAAACCCATATCGCGGGTGTTGCCAACAACGTGCAGTTTTTACGGCAGGTGATTACCAGCCCCGCCTTCGTAAGTGCCGCGCTCGATACGGCTTTGATTGAACGCGAGTCGGATCACCTTTTTGGCCACGACCCCTTGGGCCCGCAGCGTGCCGTGGCCGGCGCGGTGGCGCGTTTGCTGGTGGATGAACGCGCGCTGGAGTCGGCAGATCCTTTCAGCCGCCGCGACGGTTGGCAATCACACGGCGAGACGGTGCGCAGATTGGAGTGGGTGTACGCCGAAGCCCCACGCGTAAGCACTTTGCGTTACGCCCATGACGGCAGATGTTTTTTGCAGTTGGACGATGCAACCCACGGCTTGGAGGTCGAGCAAGGTGATGCGCCGTTTGCACTGCACATCCGGTGGGGCGATATGGCGTGGCATGCGGATGTCGATTGGATAGACGGTGTGGCGCATGTATTCACGCAGCAGGGCGCGGGCAATATCCGCCGCGCCGATCCACTGGCGCAACACCAGACGGAAGCCACGCACGGGGGCTTGCATGCGCCCATGCCGGGCAAAATTTTGCAGATCATGGTGCACGTGGGCGAGCGCGTGGTTGCCGGACAAACCCTGGCGCTGATGGAAGCGATGAAGATGGAACACAGTATTCGCGCTCCCTTTGCGGGGGTGGTGGCGGAATTGCTGTATGCCAGTGGCGAGCAGATCGCGGAGGGTGCGCCGCTGATACGCCTGGACCCGGTTGAGCCTGCGACGGGCGCAGCGTAGACAATCCGCCCAATATGCACATTACTTTTTGCTGCGCCGATACCAATGCCGACGAGTGGCTGCCGGGCCTGCGTGCCGCCTTGCCCGAGGCCACCATCACCTTGTGGCAACCCGGCGCACCCCCCGCGCGATATGCCATCGTCTGGCAGCCACCCCGGCAATTTTTTGCCGAGCAGCCGCAATTGCGCGCACTCTTCAACATGGGCGCGGGCGTCGATGCCTTGATGGGCCCGCATTTGTCACCGCATACGGTGGTGGTGCGTCTCAACGACGCCGGCATGGCCGATCAAATGGCCGAATATGTGTGCCACGCGCTGATCCGGCATTTCCGTGAATTCGCCACCTATGAAGCCGACAGGGCGCACCGCCAATGGACCTACCGCGAGCCTTTGTCGCGCGAACAGTTCCCGGTAGGCGTGATGGGCGTGGGCGCACTGGGTGAGCGCGTCGCCCGCGCAGCAGCGGTATTCGGATTTCCGGTGCTGGGCTGGAGCCGCAGCGCCAAGCAGATGGCGGGCGTGGAATGCTTCAGCGGCTCTGAAGGTTTCGCGCCGTTTTTGCGCGGCACCCGCGTGCTGGTCAACATGCTGCCGCTCACCGCCGAGACCGAGAACATTTTGAACCGCACCACGCTGTCGCAGCTGCAGCGTGGCGCGCTCCTGATCAACGTGGCACGCGGGCGGCATCTGGTCGAAGAAGACCTGCAGCCGCTGCTCGACAGCGGGCAACTAGATGCCGCCGTGTTGGACGTATTCCGCCAGGAGCCGCTGCCCGCCGACCATCCTTTTTGGACCGATACCCGTATCACGATCACGCCGCACACCGCCGCGCGGACCCTGTTCCAAGAGACGGTGGCGCAGATCAGCGGCAAGGTGCGGGCCTTGGAGCGGGGTGAGGCCATCAGCGGCGTGGTGGACCGGGTTCGGGGGTACTGATCAGCGATGGCAATTCCCCGTTTCGTTCACATCACGGACGTCGGTCCGCGCGACGGCCTGCAGAACGAAAAGCAGCCCGTGCCCGCCGCCGTCAAGATCGAGCTGGTGCAGCGCTTGCAAGCCGCGGGTTTGAAAGACATCGAGGTCACCAGCTTTGTGAGCCCCAGGTGGGTGCCGCAAATGGCGGATAACGCCGAGGTGATGCGCGGCATCGCCCGCAGCAGCGATGTGCACTACGCCGCACTGGTGCCGAATATGCAGGGCCTGGAAGCCGCGCTGGCAGCGCGGGCTGACACCGTGGTGGTGTTTGGCGCAGCCAGTGAGGCCTTCAGCCAGAAGAACATCAACTGCTCGATTGCCGAGAGCATCGAGCGCTTCCGGCCGGTCGTGGCGGCTGCGCTGGCAGCAGGCGTGGCGGTGCGTGGGGCCATTTCGTGCGCCGTGGGTTGCCCCTATGAAGGCGCTGTTGCACCCGCGCGCGTGGCCATGGTCGCGGGCCTGATGCGCCAGATTGGCGTTCAGCAAGTGGGTGTTGCCGACACCATCGGCGTTGGCACGCCGCGTGCGGTGCAGGCGGCGGTGGATGCGGCGCTCCAACACTTCAACATCGACACAGTCACCGGCCATTTCCACGATACCTACGGGCAGGCGCTGGCCAATACGCTGGCGGCCTTGGAGATGGGCGTGTGGCATTTCGATACATCGGTCGCGGGTTTGGGCGGCTGCCCATACGCCAAAGGCGCGACCGGCAATGTCGCAACCGAAGATGTGGTGTACCTGCTGCAGGGCATGGGTGTAGAAACCGGCATCGACTTGGAAGCCTTGGTCGACGCGGGTGCTTACATCAGCCATTTCTTGAACCGGCCCACCCTGTCGCGGGCGGCCACCGCTTTACTGGCCAAGCGCCAAAGGACTGTCTGATATGCGCCGCCCCGTTCCTGTTGCAGACCGCTACAAGCACCTGCTCGCTGCCCGCGTAGGTGATGCGTTGCAGGCGCGCTATGCGCCGCCGTCGCCCTGTATTTCAGTGTGCAAGATTGACCCGGCTACGCGGTGGTGCGTGGGCTGTATGCGCACCCTGGATGAGATTGGTGCGTGGGCCAACAGCAGCGATGACGACAAGCGCGCCGTCTGGGGCCTGATTGCCGAACGTTTGAAGGCGCCGGCCGCATGAAGACAATCACCTTTTATCTGGATTTCATTTCGCCCTACGCCTATTTGGCGTTCGAGGAGTTGCCTAAGGCGCTGGTCGGGTTGTCGTACGCGGTGCGCTACAAGCCGGTGTTTTTTGGTGGCTTGTTGCAACATACCGGACAACTGGGGCCGGCCGAATTGCCCGGCAAACGCGAGTGGGTGTACCGGCAGACGCAATGGCTGGCCCAGACCAAAGGCATCCCGTTTGCGATGCCGGCGATGCATCCTTTCAATCCCTTGCCGCTCTTGCGCCTGGCCGTGGCGACCGACCGGGTGGGCGAGCCCAACCGCTATGTGTGCGAAACCATCTTCCGCCATGTCTGGGTAGGTGGAGCGGATGCCGCCGACGCCGCGCGCACGGCCGCGCTGTCGCAGACGCTGCAAGCGGGCCGCGCGTTGTACCTGGAGCCGCCAGTCGCCAAGGAGCTGCTGACGCAGCACACGCAAGAGGCGATTGCAGCCGGTGTTTTTGGCGTGCCCTCGTATGCCGTGGATGACCGCGTGTTCTGGGGCTTGGACGCTTTGCCCATGTTGCGCGCCTACCTGGAAGCCGACCCATCGCTCGATGCGGCGCGATGGCAAGCCTTGGCGGATGTGCCTTACGGCATCGCCCGCCGCAAGACCCCTTAGCCCGCTTAGCGAAGCGCAACCATGGATAACAGCGGGGCGCAGTCCATGGAAGCCGCGGCCCATCGGCCGATGTCCAACTGGGAAAAGCGGGTGGTCTTTGCATCCTCGCTGGGCACGGTATTTGAGTGGTACGACTTCTATTTGTACGGCGCATTGGCGGCCATCATCGCCAAGCAATTTTTCGGTGGCTTGGACGAAGGCTCGGCATTCATCTTCGCGCTGTTGGCGTTTGCTGCGGGCTTCATCGTGCGGCCATTCGGCGCATTGGTATTCGGCCGCTTGGGCGACATGATCGGACGCAAGTACACCTTTCTCGTGACAATTTTGATCATGGGCTTGTCGACCTTCATCGTCGGCGTGCTGCCTTCGTATGCATCGATCGGCGTGGCCGCGCCGGTCATTCTGATTGCCCTGCGCCTGTTGCAAGGTCTTGCGCTGGGCGGTGAATATGGTGGTGCGGCTACCTATGTGGCCGAGCACGCACCCCAGGGACGGCGCGGCGCCTACACGGCATGGATTCAGACTACGGCAACGCTGGGTCTGTTTTTGTCGTTGATTGTGATTTTGGGCGTACGAAACTCGGTGGGCGAAGAAGCCTTTGCCGAATGGGGTTGGCGCGTTCCGTTTCTGCTGTCGATTTTTTTGCTGGGTGTGTCGGTCTACATCCGTCTGAGCATGCACGAGTCGCCGGCTTTCGCCCGCATGAAGGCCGCGGGCCGGACGTCTAAAGCGCCGATCAGCGAATCCTTTGGCCAATGGAAAAACCTCAAGCTGGTCATCCTGGCGTTGGTCGGCTTGACCGCTGGTCAGGCCGTGGTCTGGTACACCGGTCAGTTCTACGCCTTGTTCTTCCTGACAAAGGCTTTGAAGGTCGACCCGTCAACAGCGAACGTCATGGTGGCGATGTCCTTGGTCATCGGGACGCCGTTTTTCATTGTGTTCGGTGCGATGTCCGACCGCATCGGTCGCAAGCCCATCATCCTGCTGGGCTGCGCATTGGCGGTGTTCACCTACTTTCCCGTGTTCACGGCGCTGACCAAAGCGGCCAACCCCGATCTGGCGGCTGCCCAGTCGAGCGCCAAGGTCACCGTGACTGCGGACCCGGCGGAGTGCTCATTTCAATTCAACCCGACCGACACCAAAAAGTTCACTTCCTCATGTGATATTGCGAAGCAGAAATTGGCCTCCGCCTCGGTCAGTTATGACAACATCGTTGGCGCGCCCGGTATGCCTGCAGTCATCACAATCGGCGATACCGAACTGACCACCACTATCACGCCCGCAGACATCACGGCTGCGAAAGAAGCGGCTGAGCACAAACTGGCGGATCTGACCGCTGCGGTGCCGCAAGACCCCAAAGCCATTACGGCGGCTGCCATCAGCCTCAAGGCGCTGAGCGGCGAAAAGACGGCCAAAGATGCGACGCTGAGCGGCCAGCTGAATGCGGCGCTGAAGGCTGCCGGTTACCCGGCCAAAGCCGATATGGCCAAGTTCGACAAAGTCACCGTCGTCATCATCCTGACCTACCTCGTACTTTTGGTCACCATGGTGTACGGGCCGATTGCGGCCATGCTGGTGGAAATGTTTCCCACCCGCATCCGCTACACCTCGATGAGCCTGCCGTACCACATCGGCAACGGCTGGTTTGGCGGCCTGTTGCCCACCATGGCGTTCGCCATCGTGGCGCAGACCGGCAATATGTACAACGGCTTGTGGTACCCCATCATCGTGGCCGCTATCACCGTGGTGATAGGGGCCGTTTTCATCCAGGAAACCAAAGACGTGGACATTTACGCCGACGACTGAGTCGCTTGCCTAGAATGTCTGTCCCCTACGTTTGAGCACCCCTCTATGTCCCACGGCACGATCCGCATTCGCGGCGCACGGCAGCACAACCTCAAGAACCTCGATCTCGACATCCGTACCGGTGAGTTGACGGTCGTTACCGGCCCCAGCGGGTCGGGCAAGTCCAGCCTGGTGTTCGACACGCTGTACGCCGAAGGCCAGCGTCGCTATGTGGAAACGTTCTCCGCTTATGCGCGCCAGTTTCTGGACCGTATGGACAAGCCCGCCGTCGACCGTGTAGACGGCGTACCGCCGGCCATCGCCATCGACCAGACCAACCCGGTGCGTTCCAGCCGCTCCACCGTGGGCACCATGACCGAGCTGAACGACCACCTGAAGCTTCTGTTCTCCCGGGCCGGCCATTTGTTTGACAGCGCCACAGCATTGCCCGTGCAGCACGACACGCCGGACTCGATCTACGCCGAGCTGCTGCGCCGTGCCGAGGCTGCGCACGATCCGCGCGTGGTCGTCACTTTTCCGGTCGAGCTGCCAGCGGCCACCAGCGCCGAAGAGCTCACCCAATGGCTGAGCGCCAGCGGCTTCACCCGCGTCCACGGTGAGCGCGTCAGCGGCGAGCGCAAGCTGCTCGATGTGGTCGCCGACCGCTTCCGCCTGGCCAGCGCCGAACGCGCCCGCGTGCTCGAAGCCTTAGAGATTGCGCTCAAGCGTGGTGGCGGTCGCTTGACCGTGTACCCGGTGGTGGAGCCCACCGGAAAACAATCGGAATCTGACCCCGATTCAGTGCCCGATACACCGGCTTGGCGGTTTTCGACCGGACTGCATTGTCCGGCCAGCGACCTGCGCTACCAGGAGCCGATTGCGTCGATGTTTTCTTTCAACTCGGCGGTGGGCGCGTGCGAGGTGTGCCGCGGCTTCGGGCGGGTGGTGGGTGTGGATTACGGGCTGGTGATTCCGAACGACAAACTCACGCTGCGCGCCGGTGCGATCAAAACCATTCAAACCCCCGCGTGGAAAGAGTGCCAGGACGATTTGATGCGCCACGCCGAGGCTGCCGGTATTCCGCGCGACACGCCCTGGTACAAGCTCACCCCCGCGCAGCAGGAATGGGTCATCCAAGGCGCGCCGGGTTGGACGGGCAAGTGGAACCAGCAGTGGTATGGCATCGACCGCTTCTTTGAGTACCTGGAGACCAAGGCCTACAAAATGCACATCCGCGTGCTGCTGTCCAAGTACCGCAGCTACACGCCATGCGGCACCTGCGGCGGCGCACGCTTGAAGACCGAGAGCCTGCTGTGGCGCATCGGCACGCGAACGCAGGCCGACGCGGTATTGCCCGCTGCCCAACGCTTTATGCCCCACGGTGTGCAATGGAGCCGCGCGCAACTCGAAGGCCTGCCGGGTTTGTGTCTGCACGACATGATGCTGATGCCCTTGGACCGCTTGCGGCGGTTCTTTGATTCCTTACAGGCGGATGGTGCGGCGCTTAGCGTTGGGCCCGCCCTAACTCCAAGTGCTGCCAGGTCGGAGGCAGAAACCAAAACCTTGAAGCTGCTGCTGGAAGAAATCACCACCCGCCTGAAGTACCTGTGCGACGTGGGTATCGGCTACCTCACGCTGGACCGGCAAAGCCGCACCTTGAGCGGCGGCGAAGTGCAGCGCATCAACCTCACGACCGCCTTGGGCACCTCGTTGGTGAACACCTTGTTTGTGCTCGATGAGCCCAGCATCGGCCTGCACCCGCGCGACATGCACCGCATCATCCTGGCGATGCAGCGGCTGCGCGACGCCGGTAACACGCTGGTGGTGGTGGAGCACGACCCGGTGGTGATGCTGGCGGCCGACCGCATGATTGATATGGGCCCCGGTCCCGGTGAAAAAGGCGGGCAGATTGTGTTCGACGGCAGCACCGAAGACCTGAAGGGCGCTGACACGCTGACCGGCGCTTACCTGGGCGGACGCAAGCAGGTCGGCATGGGCTTCA
>CANFTU010000046.1 GCA_947450005.1 Comamonadaceae bacterium
TCGGCCAGCACCAGGGTGCCGCCCGAGGGCAGCGCCTGAAAAATGTTGCGCAGAATGTCCCGCACGGAGGCGTCGCAGTGGTCGTGCGCAACGCGGATCAGGGTGATGACATCTGCGCCGCAGGGCAGCCTGTCGGTGAGGAAACTCCCTGGATGCAATGTGACGCGACTGTGTAGCCCGGCCACCTGCAACGCGCTGCGGGCGACTTCGAGCACAGGCGGCAGATCAAACAAGGTCAACTCCAGGCCCGGGTACTGACGCGCCACAGCGCTCACAAAGCGGCCCTTGCCGCCCCCCACATCCATCAGCCGGCGGTGGCCCGCCAGCGGGTAGCTGCTGAGGATTTCCTGCAGCACGAAATTCTGGGAGGAAGCCATCAGCTCGGAGTACCGTGCCACCGGCTCCAGCGTTGCGCCCTCGGGGGTTGCGGCGCCGGACGCAGGCATCTTGCCGTGGGCATAAGGCCAATATCCGGCCATGCTTCCGCCCCAGGCGTCGCGCAGGAATTCCACCGGCTGCAACAGATCCTGGTAGAGCAAGTTGTTGTGCTCGATCATGGCCGCGATGCCGTCCTGCCGGGCCAAGGGTGCGCCCAGCGGCCCCAGGCCAAACCGGCCCATCGAACGGTGTTCCAACAATCCAAGCGCAACGGCGGATAACAGCAGGCGCTGCAGGGCTGGCGGCTCAATCTGCGTCTGTTGGGCCAATGCCTCCAAGGTCTGCGGCTCCTCCTTGAGGCGCACAAAAAGCCCCATCCGCACACAGCTGAGCAGCACCTGCGAGTGCACAAACCCGGCCATCAGGTCAAAGAGTTTTTCGGTGCGACGCCGTGTCACCCAGCGGGTCAGCGGGTTGGCAATCGCCCAGCGGTACAGGGCCGGATCACTGAACCAGGCGTCCAAGCGCCGCTGCACGGGTTCGCGAACAGCTTCCCACCAGCCCGCTTGCGCCGGGCCGTGCGCACCAACCGGCGCAACGTCAAGCGACTGCATTACCCGCTCCCGGCGCCGCGACGGGCACGGTCACAGACTGCAGATGCGGGTAGGGCTTGCCCACCGCCTCGCACATGCTGGTGGGCACCAGACGCTCGGACTCACGGCGCACCACCTGAGACAGCAGTTCGCGCGCACCGCATGCGGGAATGGAGTCCACCGCCTGGTCCATCAGGTTTTGGAAATAGACCACCGCACCGGCCAGACCCAGGCTTTGGGCGACGCTGGGGCGCCCGTGCAAGGCGTCTTGACCGACCGGCTTGCCCAGCGCTTGGGCGTGGCCCATGACGTCGCGGATGTCATCGGCCACCTGGTAAGCCTCACCCAAAAACGCACCCAGCGGCGTCCACGGCTGGGGGTCTGCGCCGGCTGCCAGCGCACCGCCACAGGTGGCCGCGACAAACAGCGCACCGGTTTTGGCGCGCTGGTACTCGCTCAAATCGGCCCGCACTTCACATTCCCAGGCCTGCCCGGCGACGATGCCGGACGGGACACCGACGCCGGCGCTCAGGTTGCGGATCAACGCCCCCAGGCGCTGCGGCTGCTCTGCGCTAGCGTGGGCCAGCACCTGATAAGCCAGCACGATCAGCGCGTCGCCGGTCAACAAGGCCAGCGGCTCGCCAAAGGCTTTGTGCACCGTGGGCTGGCCCCGGCGGGTATCGGCATTGTCAAAGGCCGGCATATCGTCGTGGACCAGGGAGGCGCAATGCATCAACTCGATGGCGCTGCCCATGGCGTCGCTCAAGCCCGGCGCGTCATCCCGGCAGGCCAGTGCCACGGCGGTACAGAGTTGCGGCCGCACCCGCGCACCACTGGAAAACACGGCGTGCCGCATGGCGGCGGCCAAACGCGGGGGCGTCTGCGGCGTGACCAGGACGTCGAAGTGGTAAGCGAGGGACTTCTCGGCGCGCTCAAGTAGACTCATGGCAGACTCGCTTTCGGGTGTGTCAATTCAAATTTACAGATTACAGTGTCAATTTACACAATAAATCCGTCTTGTCAAGCGTGAATTACCCCCTACCCGCCTTGTAGGCCCACCCACTAGCATTGCGCCATGCCAAACAGCTCCTTCGCTCCCACCCGTAACGACAGCTTTTTGCGTGCCTGCATGCGCCAGGCCACG
Source organism: Comamonadaceae bacterium (assembly GCA_947450005.1). Classification (GTDB taxonomy): domain Bacteria; phylum Pseudomonadota; class Gammaproteobacteria; order Burkholderiales; family Burkholderiaceae_C; genus Allorhodoferax. Next base: position 2,116 of record CANFTU010000046.1, read on the forward strand.
GACCACACCCCCGTCTGGCTGATGCGCCAGGCCGGGCGCTACCTGCCGGAGTACTGCGCCACGCGGGCCCAAGCGGGCAGCTTCATGGGCCTGGCCACCAATGTGGACTTCGCTACCGAAGTCACTTTGCAACCGCTGGAGCGTTATGCGCTGGACGCGGCCATCCTGTTCAGCGACATCCTCACCGTGCCCGACGCCATGGGCCTGGGCTTGAGTTTTGCGATGGGCGAAGGTCCGCGTTTTGCCAAAAACGTGCGCAACGAAGCAGCGGTGGCCGAACTGGCCGTGCCGGACATGAACAAGCTGCGCTACGTATTCGACGCCGTCACCTCAATCCGCAAGGCGCTGGATGGCCGCGTGCCGTTGATCGGTTTTTCGGGCAGCCCCTGGACGCTGGCCTGCTACATGGTGGAGGGCGCCGGCTCCGATGACTACCGGCACGTCAAAACCCTGATGTACAGCCGCCCCGACTTGATGCACCAAGTGCTGGCGATCAACGCCGACTCGGTCGCGGCTTACCTGAACTGCCAGATCGACGCCGGCGCGCAGGCGGTCATGGTGTTTGACAGCTGGGGCGGCGTGCTGGCGGACGGCGCATTCCAGACCTTCAGCCTGGCCTATACGGCGCGGGTGCTGCGCCAGCTCAAACGCACCGGCGTCGACGGCAAACCGGTGCCGCGCCTGGTATTTACCAAAGGCGGCGGTTTGTGGTTGGACGACATGGCTGCGCTGGATTGCGAAGTGCTGGGCGTGGACTGGACCGTGAATCTGGCGAAAGCCCGCGCCCAAGTCGGCGGCGCCGTGGGCGGCCCGGGCAAAGCGCTACAGGGAAACCTGGATCCGAATGCGCTGTTTGGTACACCGGCGGCAGTGGCCAGCGAAGCGCGCAAGGTGCTCGACGCGTTCGGCACGCCGCACACCGATGCGTCCACCACCGGCCCGACCCACATTTTCAACCTCGGCCACGGCATCAGCCAGCACACCGATCCGGAGCATGTCAGCGCCCTGATCGACGCGGTGCACAGCCACTCACGCGCGCTGCGCCAGCCAGTCGCGCGGAACTAAAAAATAATCGGTCAGTGCGCGCTCGGGCGTTCCCGGCGCGGCTTCATGCCGGTACGACCATGACACCAGCGGCGGCATGGACAGGAGGATCGATTCGGTGCGGCCACCCGACTGCAGGCCGAAGTGGGTGCCGCGGTCCCACACCAGGTTGAACTCGACGTAACGCCCGCGCCGGTAGAGCTGGTGCGCACGCTCCTGCTCGCCATAGGGCATGGCGTGGCGGCGCTCCACGATGGGCATATAGGCCGTGAGCAAAGAGTCCCCCACGCTTTGCAACATGCTGAAGCTGCGCTCAATGCCAAGTTCGGCAAAGTCATCAAAAAAGATACCCCCCACGCCGCGCTGTTCGTTGCGGTGCTTGTTGCAAAAATAGCTGTCACACCAGGTCTTGAAGCGGGAATACAACGCTGCGCCGTAGGGCGCGAGCGCGTCGTGGCAGGTCTGGTGGAAATGGACCGCGTCTTCATCAAAGCCGTAGTAAGGCGTCAAATCCATGCCGCCGCCAAACCACGCAACCAGATCGCCTTGAGCGGGCTGGGCGGCGATCATGCGCACATTCATGTGCACGGTGGGCGCATAGGGGTTGCGCGGGTGGAACACCAGCGACACGCCCAGCGCCTCAAAGGGTGCGCCAACCAATTCGGGGCGGTGCTGCGTGGCCGATGGCGGCAGCTGCGCGCCACGCACGTGCGAAAAACCGCATCCCGCGCGCTCGAATACCGGGCCGCCTTCCAAAATCTGGGTAACGCCGTTACCCTGTAATTTTTCACCCTCGCCTTTGGACCAGGGGTCCACCACAAATGTGCCGCCATCCTTGTCGGCAATGGCGGTGGTCAGGCGGGACTGCAGCCCCAGAAGGTAGCTGCGGACAGAATCAATAAAGGGGCGCATGGCAGGATCCGGCGATGGGCGGTTGAACTGCGGCAGAGTTTAAGCCGCCCCGCGCCCAGCCTGCCGCAAAGGCGCCGCTACAGCAAGGTGCGCACGGCGCGCATATCGGCGATCACGCGGTCGGGTTGGCAGGCGGCAATCGGCTGGCCCATGTTGTAGCCGTAAGGCAGCAGCCAGACCGCCACGCCGGCGTTGCGTGCGGTGGCCGCATCGATGGACGAGTCCCCCACAAACAGGGCCTCGCTCGCCGCCAGCCCAAAGTGCGCCAGGCAATGCGCAACACCCGCAGGATCGGGCTTTTTGGTGGCCAAGGTATCGCCGCTGATAACCAAATCGAAGTGCCCCTGCAGCTGGTGCGCGCGCAACACGGTGTCGGTGTAACGCCCCTCCTTGTTGGTAATCACCGCCAGACGTACATCATGGGCACGCAAACTATCAAGAACCTCCACCACGTGGGGGTAGGGCTGGCTGCGGGTTCCGCAGCGCCGTTGGTAGTGGCCATCAAAAATGCCGGCAATGCGCGGCAGATCAGGGTCTGCGTGGATCGCCTGAACGGCGCGTCCCTGCGTGCTGGCGAGGGCCTCAACCAAGAGCGTGCGTGTACCGTGCCCGATCCAGTCTCGCACCTGCTGGGGGCGAACGGCGGGCAGGCCGCACTGGGCCAAGGTGTCGTTGACCGCATCGGCAATCTCCGGAGCGGTGTCAATCAGCGTGCCGTCCAGGTCACACATCACCAGGCGCAGGGCCTGCAGGGGAGCTCCCATGCTCAACCGCCGAGGGCGCGCTTGCGCCGCTCCATCATGCGCCACACAAAGGGCGTGAAAATCAGCTGCATAGCGATGTCCATCTTGCCCCCAGGCACGACGATGGTGTTGGCCCGGCTCATCCAGGAGTCGTGGATCATGCTGAGGAGGTACTGAAAATCAATGCCTTTGGGGTTGGCAAAGCGGATCACCACCATGCTCTCATCGGCTGATGGAATGTCGCGCGCGATAAAGGGGTTGGAGGTATCGACCATGGGCACACGCTGGAAGTTCACATGCGTGTGCGCGAATTGCGGAACGATGTAGTGCACATAGTCGGGCATGCGGCGCAGGATGGTGTCGGTGACCGCCTCGGTGCTGTAGCCGCGCTTGTGCTGATCGCGCCAGAGTTTCTGAATCCACTCCAGGTTGATAACCGGCACCACACCCACGCGCAAATCGGGGTACTGGGCGATGTTGTGTTCAGGCGTCACCACAGCGCCGTGCAAGCCTTCGTAAAACAGGATGTCGGTGCCGTCCGGCAAATCTTCCCAGGGCGTGAACGTGCCTGGCTCCTGGTTATACGGCTCGGCTTCCTCGGCGTTGTGCAGGTACTTGCGCGCGCGGCCGGTGCCTTTTTGGGAATAGGTTCGAAACAGGTTTTCAATGTCGGCAAACAGGTTGTTTTCCGAGCCGAAATGGCTGAAATGGTTGTTGCCTTCTTTCTCTGCCTGGGCCATGCGTTGCTTCATTTCCTGGCGGTCGTAGCGGTGAAAGCTGTCACCCTCGACGATGGCGGACTTGACGCCCTCACGGCGGAAGATGTTCTCAAAGGTGCGGGAGACCGTGGTGGTCCCCGCGCCGGATGATCCGGTGATGGCGATGATGGGGTGGCGTTCAGACATGGAATCGGACTCCTGAAATGAATAGGGGTGGACCGCAGCCGCTAGGGCGCATCGCTGAGGAAGAGGCTGCGCGCCGCAAACAGGGGGCTGCTGTCTTTGGCTGCGGCCGGGTTGCGGTGGTAGTCCTCGATGCGCTCGACTTCGGCTTTGGAGCCGAACACCAAACCGATGCGCTGGTGCAACTCGCGGGGTTGTATGCCCAGCACAGGAAACTCGCCGGTGCTGGCGCGCCCGCCGGCCTGTTCGATCAGAAAGCCAATCGGGTTGGCTTCGTACATCAGGCGCAAGCGTCCTGCCTTGGTCGGGTCTTTGGTATCACGCGGATACATAAAAACCCCGCCACGCATCATGATGCGGTGCGCTTCGGCCACCATGCTGGCAATCCAGCGCATATTGAAATCTTTGCCACGCGGCCCGGTTTTTCCAGCCAGGCATTCGTCCACATAGCGGCGCACCGGCGCTTCCCAAAAGCGGCTGTTGGACGCGTTGATGGCGAATTCCTGTGTCTGCTCGGGCACCCGGATATGGGGATGCGTGAGCATGAATTCACCCAGCGTGGGGTCCAAGGTGAAGCCGAAGACCCCTGTGCCCACCGTCAGAACCAACATGGTCGTCGGCCCATACAAGGCGTACCCCGCTGCCACTTGCGCGCTGCCCGGCTGCAGGTAATCGGCTATCGACGGCGGCCCGTCCGCAGCGCCGCCCGCCCCGGGACGGCGCAAGACGCCGAAGATGCTGCCCACGGTGACATTCACATCGATATTCGACGAACCGTCCAACGGGTCAAACACCAGCAGGTATTTGCCGCGTGGAAAGCCGGCTGGGATATCAATCGGCAACTCCATTTCTTCGGAGGCCATACCCGCCAGATGACCGGACCACTCGTTCATGCGCATGAACAGCTCGTTGCTCAGCACATCCAGCTTCTTCTGGGTTTCACCCTGCACATTGATACTGGCTTGCTGAGCGGCACCGCCCGCGCCCATGTGGTCACCCAGAACGTCGCCCAAGTCACCCAAGGCCACCGCCTTGGCGATGGCCTTGCACGCCATCGCCACATTGAGAATCAGGGCGTTGAGGTCACCGCTGGCATCGGGATGCTTGCGCCGTTCCTCAATCAGAAACTGCGTGAGCGTGCTGCGGTTTTTGGTTGGCATGGGGTGATCCTGTTCACAATTTAGCGCTTCTGATGCAAGGTGCGGACGGCGGCAAGGTCTGTGGTGGCGAGGCTGTCCAGCACGGCCCGCGCACCCTGGAAATCATGGTCCATCGTAAAGCTGTTGCGGGTGATGACCGTGGCCAGCCCGGCAGCACGGGCGGAAATCAAGCCGTTTTGCGAATCCTCAAAGGCGATGCAATCCTCTGCCGGCAGGCGCAGGCGCTGCAAGGTTTGCAGGTAGACCATGGGATGGGGCTTCTTGAGGTGGGCGGTGGACGCATCTTCGACCACAGCGAACAGTTTGCGCCAGTCTTCACCGATGGCGCGGCGCAGCAAAGCGCTGATGTTGACCGGTGACGTGGTGGTGGCAATCGCCAGCTTCAGGCCCTCTTGCGCGGCCGCGTGGATCAGGTCGAGCACACCCGGGCGCATGGCGACCTGCCCGTCTTGCACGGCCTTTTCGTAGGCGGCGGTCTTGACCAGATGCAGCCGCTCAATCAGGTCTTCAATCGCGCCCCCATCGATGGCGCGGGTGGCCGGATTGCTCGTCTTCCAGAAGTGCTTCAGGCGCTCGCGCCCGCCGGAAATCGAAAGCAATTGTGTGTAGGCCTCCACACTCCAATGCCAGTCCAGCGCGCATTCGCGAAAAGCATGGTTAAAGGCGGCCAGGTGGGCCATCTCGGTGTCGGCAAGCGTGCCGTCCACATCAAATATCAGCGCTTTGAGCATCAAGTTATATCCAACGTTGTTATCTATACGGGCTTTCACCCGCTTGCTGAAAGACCCGGCTGGCGGCGATGTCCGACGCAGCCAGGGTCCGTAAGTCGTCCGCGCTGAGTTGCCGGTCGCGGTCGGCAAACAGGCGGCTGGCCTGGCGCAGGCGCGCCCGGTCCAGCGCATTGCGCACGCTGCGGGCGTTGGCAAAGTGCGGTTGCTGCACCCGCAGGCCCAGGTAGCGCTGGAACACCGCATCCGCATCCGGCGCAAATACATAGTTCTGCTGGGCCAGCATCTTGTGTGCAATCTGCAGCAGCTCGTCAACCGCATAGTCCGGGAAGTCGAGGTGGTGCGCCACGCGGGAACTCATGCCGGGATTGGACTCAAAAAAGGTATCCATCCGGTCTTTGTAGCCCGCCAGAATCACCACCAGGTCATCGCGCTGGTTCTCCATGACCTGCAGCAGAATTTCGATGGCCTCCTGCCCATAGTCGCGCTCGTTTTCCGGGCGGTACAGGTAATAGGCCTCATCGATAAACAGCACCCCACCCATGGCTTTTTTCAGCACCTCGCGGGTTTTGGGTGCGGTGTGTCCGATGTACTGGCCCACCAAATCATCGCGGGTCACGGCCACCAGATGGCCTTTGCGGACATAGCCCAAGCGATGCAGGATTTGCGCCATGCGCATGGCCACCGTCGTCTTGCCGGTGCCGGGGTTACCCACGAAATTCATGTGCAAGCTCGGCGCTTCGCTGACCAGACCCAGGTTGGTGCGCAGCTTGTCAATGACCAGTAGCGCCGCGATGTCGCGGATGCGGGCCTTCACAGGAGCCAGTCCCACCAGATCACGGTCCAACTCAGCGATGACTTCCTCCACCTGCGACTGCGCCAACACCTCGCCCACGCTGCGCGCCCGGGACAGGGCTGCAACCTGCAGGTCGCTGTCGTCTGGCGCGTGTGCCGCCGGCGCGGGTGGTTCGGCGCGCACGCCGGGAATGGAGTAGTTGCTCATGGATGGGCGGATCGCTGCGCCGGCTCAGTAGCGCTTGGTTTCGGGCTTTTCGGTTCCGTAGCCCCGCGTGGTGTACCGCATGGTGCGGCCGTTCACCTCCTGGCGCAGGAGCATGAATCCAGCCTCATCGTCGGGACGGTTGACGATGAAACTCATGGCCACGGACTCGACGCCACGGGTCGAGTCAAAGGCCATCAAACGGATGTAGTACTGCGGGAAGGCCTTGCGGCAGGCCTGCATTTCCATGATCACGCCCGCCGCATCGGTGAGGTCAAACATGGGCATGCCGTACATCTCCCAAAAGGTGTTGCGCGGGTGGGGATCGTCGGTGTATTCGACGCTCCAGGCGTAGCCCTTTTTCAGGCCGTATTCAATTTGCAGGGAGATTTCGGCATCGGTGAGCGGGGGCAGAAAACTGAATTGGCCCTGGGTCAAGCGGCCGGTGGGGTTGGTCATCATGGTGGCTTACTCCGTATAAAAGGGGGCTGGTCAGTTGGCTGCCGACGGTGTGGCAACGTAGTCGCTGCTGTCGGTGGACTGGTAGTTGAAGCTGATGTCGCCCCAGGTTTCGAGCGCGGCCTTGAGCGGGCCGCAGCTTTGGGCAGCTTTTTGCAAAACCGCAGGTCCTTCGTTTTTGATGTCCACGCCTTCATTGCGCGCCTTGACCATGGCTTCAAGCGCCACGCGGTTGGCCACCGCCCCGGCTTGAATGCCCTGCGGGTGGCCGATCGTGCCGCCACCGAATTGCAAGATGACGTCGTCACCGAACAAATCGAGCAGCTGGTGCATCTGGCCGGCATGGATACCGCCGGAGGCCACCGGCATTACCTTTTTGGTGTCGGCCCAATCCATGTCGAAGAACAGGCCGCGCGGCAAATCGGTCTTGGTGTAGCTGTCGCGGCAGACGTTGTAATAGCCCTGCACGGTGAGTGGGTCGCCTTCGAGCTTGCCCACGGCGGTACCGGTGTGCAAGTGGTCGCAACCGGCCAGCCGCAACCATTTGGCGATCACGCGGAAGCTCACGCCGTGGTTTTTCTGGCGCGTGTAGGTTCCGTGGCCCGCGCGGTGCATGTGCATGATCATGTCGTTGCGGCGGCACCATTCGGCCATGGACTGGATTGCGGTCCAGCCGATTACCAGATCCACCATCACGACGACGCTGCCCAGCTCTTTGGCCAACTCAGCGCGCTCGTACATAGCCTCCATGGTGCCGGCGGTGATGTTCAGGTAGCTGCCCTTGACTTCGCCGGTGACAGCCTGCGCCTTGTTGACCGCATCCATCACATACAAGAAGCGGTCGCGCCAGTGCATAAAGGGCTGTGAATTGATGTTCTCGTCGTCCTTCATGAAGTCCAGCCCGCCTTTGAGGCCTTCATAAATCACGCGCCCGTAATTGCGCGCGGACAGGCCCAACTTGGGCTTGGTGGTCGCACCCAGCAAGGGACGGCCGAACTTGTCCAAGCGCTCGCGCTCCACCACCAAACCGGTGGGCGGACCCTTGAAGGTTTTGACATAGGCCACCGGGATGCGGATGTCCTCCAGTCGGGCGGCTTTGAGCGGCTTGAAGGAAAACACATTGCCGATCAGACTGGCGGTCATGTTGGCAATCGAGCCTTCTTCGAACAGAATCAGGTCATACGCCACGTATGCGAAATACTGGCCCGGGTTGTTGGGCACGGGAATGACCTTGTAGGCCTTGGCGCGGTAGCTGTCACACGCGGTCAGGCGGTCGGTCCAGACCACGGTCCAGGTGGCTGTGGAGGATTCGCCGGCCACGGCAGCAGCGGCCTCTTCCGGGTCCACGCCATCCTGCGGCGTGATGCGGAACAGGCAAATCGTGTCGGTTTCCTTGGGCTGGTAGTCTGGCACCCAGTAGCCCATTTGCTTGTATTTCAAGACGCCTGCGCTGTATCGCTTTTTGGCATCGGTAATCTGGCCGCCTTGGCTGCTGTCGCTCATCGCTGTGCTCCTGATGTGGAATGGGGATGGCCGAATGTAGAGACGCAGCGAAATAAGGTAAATTGTTATTTCTTTACTCGTCAATTCAGCTTTTACTTAACTAAAAGGGTTGCCGCGATGAAAAATGCCACCTTTCGGCAACTTCGTGTCTTCAACGAAGTGGCCCGCCAGCTGAGCTTTGTGCGCGCTGCGGAAAATTTGCATCTGACGCCGCCGGCGGTGACCATGCAAATCAAAGAGCTGGAATCGCAGATCGGCATGCCCTTGTTCGACCGCAGCGGCAAGAAAGTCAGTCTGACCACCACCGGCGAATACATGGTGGTCTACGCCCGCAAAATTCTGGCTCTTCTCAAAGATGCGGAAGATGCCAGCGCCCGCCTGCAGCGCGCTGAAATCGGCCTGCTCACGGTGGGCATGGTGAGTACCGCCAAGTATTTCATGATGCGCATGCTGTCCGATTTCCGGGCGCGGCACGCGGGTGTCGATATCCGGGTTTGCACGGGCAACCGCGAGCAGCTCATCAAAATGCTGCAAAACAACGAGGTCGACATTGCAGTGATGGGGCAACCCCCCAGCGAACTGCAAACCCGCGCCGAGCCTTTTGCAGCGCATCCGCTGGTATTTGTCGCAGCGTGCGACCACCCATTGGCGGGCCGCGACAAACTGACGGCGGATGACCTGCGGCCTTACGAGTTCATTGTGCGTGAGCAAGGCTCAGGCACCCGCGTCGCCATGCACAAGTTTTTCACCGACCAGCGGGTGGAGCCGCGCCTGCAAATGCAGGTCAACAGCAACGAGACGCTCAAACAGGCGGTGATGGCCGGCCTGGGGCTGGGATTTGTGTCACTGCACACCATCGGCTCGGAACTGGACCACGGACAAATTGCGATCCTAGACGTGCATGCCACGCCGGTGTTTCGAGTGTGGAACCTGGTCCATACGCTGTCCAAGGTGCTATCCCCGGTTGCCGAGGCTTTCCGCTATGAAATGCTGGAAAAGGGCGAGCAGTTTTTAGCCAAGAAATTCGGCCACCATCTGGTTTTACCGTGATCGACGCCCATGGCACTTATCCGCGCCGCCGATCGGGCCTGGGCGCGGGGGCCGCCGCGTCTGACAGGGCATACCGCAAATTACTGTCATAATTCGCGCAGATCAGCCCACAAGGCCTGTTTTGGCGATGTCCAAGCGGTTTGCGCAACAGCAATTTTGTTAGCGCCCCACCAATCCCCCTCTTTTCTCAACTCCGATTTGTCGGCAACCCCCCACGCGGGAAAACTCTCATGCATCTGAACGAACTCAAGGCGCTCCACGTATCCGAAGTGCTACTCCAAGCCGAAGCGCTGGAAATTGAAAACACCGGCCGCATGCGCAAGCAGGAGTTGATGTTCGCCATCATCAAAAAGCGCGCCCGCACCGGCGAACAAATCATTGCCGATGGTGTGTTGGAGATCCTTCCCGACGGCTTCGGTTTTTTGCGCAGCCCCGATACCAGCTACACCGCCAGCACCGACGACATCTACATCAGCCCCAGCCAGGTGCGCCGCTTCAACCTGCATACCGGGGACATGATTGAAGGCGAGGTCCGCACGCCCAAAGACGGCGAGCGCTACTTCGCGCTGAACAAACTCGACAAAGTCAACGGCGGCTCGCCCGAAGGCAACAAGCACAAGGTGATGTTTGAAAACCTGACGCCCCTGTTCCCCAAGGAACAAATGCGGCTGGAGCGCGACAGCAAGTCCGAGGAAAACATCACCGGGCGCGTGATTGACATCATTGCGCCCATCGGAAAAGGCCAGCGCGCCTTGCTGGTTGCACCGCCGAAAAGCGGCAAGACCGTGATGATGCAGCACATCGCGCACGCGATTTCGGCCAACTACCCCGACATCCACATGATGGTGTTGCTGGTCGACGAGCGCCCTGAAGAGGTCACCGAGATGCAACGCACCGTCAAGGGCGAGGTCATCGCATCGACATTCGACGAACCTGCCGCGCGGCACGTGCACGTTGCTGAGATGGTCATTGAGCGCGCCAAGCGCCTGGTCGAGTTGAAGAAGGACGTGGTGATCCTGCTGGACTCCATCACCCGTCTGGCCCGGGCCTACAACAATGTGGTTCCGTCCAGCGGCAAGGTGCTGACCGGCGGCGTGGATGCCAATGCGCTGCAACGGCCCAAGCGTTTCCTGGGCGCGGCGCGCAACGTCGAAGAAGGCGGGTCGCTGACCATCATTGCGACCGCCCTGATCGACACGGGTAGCCGCATGGACGAGGTGATCTTCGAAGAATTCAAAGGCACCGGCAATTCGGAAATCCATCTGGATCGCCGCCTGTATGAGAAGCGCGTTTTCCCCTCCATCCAGCTCAACCGCA
>CANFTU010000047.1 GCA_947450005.1 Comamonadaceae bacterium
GGGAGTTACAAGTACCGTGAAACGGTTAGGCGTTGAGCGCTTCGGTCTGACCGGGCCAGTCCCGGATCAGGCGGTGCAAGGCTTCAGCGCTCCCACTGCGCCGGATGGCCTCCCGGCGCGCCTCGTCGCTCAGCAGCGCAGCAATTTCCGACAGGATTTCCAGATGTCCCTGGGTTGCCGCCTCGGGCACCAGCAGAAAGACCAGTAAATCAACAGGCTGGTTGTCGGGCGCGTCGAACCCGATGGCTTGCTCCAAGAGCAGCACCGCAGCCAAAGGCAACTTCAAGCCTTTGATGCGTCCGTGAGGGACTGCCACTCCGTTGCCCAGCCCTGTCGAACCGAGCCGCTCGCGCGAAAACAAGCTGTCTGTCACCAGGGCCCGGCTCAGCCCGTGCTGGGCCTCGAACAGGAAACCCACCTCCTCAAATGCCCGCTTTTTGCTGGCGATACCCGTCCCTGTGAGCACCTGCTCGGGGGGAAGAATGGCGGCGAGGCGGTTCATAAAGTGCGCGGATTATGCATAGAAAAGCCGCCCACAGGGGGCGGCCGAAAGGGGTCTTGGCGCCGGGCGCGGCGCGGGCTACATCAGCCGCTTGGGCGCTTCGTGCTGGTGATCCTGCAGCTTGTCTTTGTACCGGACGACCTGGCGGTCCAGCTTGTCGACCAGGGCGTCCACCGCGGCGTACATGTCCTGGTGCGCCGACTGGGCGAATAAATCACCGCCTTTGACATGGATATTGCACTCCACCTGCTGGCGGGCCTCCTTGGCCTTTTGGTTCTCAATCGACAAGAGCACCTTCACGTCGACCATCTGGTCAAAATGCCGGATCACGCGGTCCAGTTTATGGGTCACGTAGCTGCGCAGCGCAGGGCTCACATCGAGGTGGTGTCCGCTAATCGTCAGGTTCATACCGGTTCTCCAAGTCTTGCTGGTTGAAATTCCCCGGGCTGTCCCGGGGGCGCTCAGGCAAAGGAGGCGCAAATCCGCCGGGCATTCAGGGGCCGCCGCGCGCCGATTTGTCCACCTTGGCGACCCCGTTGTACCCAATTTGCCGTCACAGGCCGGTGCCATAATGGCGGGCTGCATCACTTCCGGAGCGAAGTCCTTGAACCCCTACCCTTTACGGTAGCTTTCACACATTGCGGGCCAGAGTCCTGTCGCCCGAAAGCTACAACCCATCTCAATGAATCGTGTTGAATCATTGGACTCTGGCCCGCGAACGCTCAGCCCATGCTCAACATATTCACGCTGGCTAACGGCCGGCTATTCCAAGAAGAAATCGATTCGCTAGAGGAACTGGCCAGGTTCCAGCCAATCTGGGTGGACCTTGAATCCCCCACGCTGGAAGAGAAACGCTGGATACGGCAGTACTTTGGTCTGTCGATTCCCGATGACGCGATGGACGAAGACATCGAAGAGTCGGCCCGCTTTTACGAAGAAGAAAACGGCGAACTGCACATCCGCAGTGACTTCTTGATCGCCGACGAAGATGAACCACGCACCGTGCGTACCGCCTTCATCCTGAACCTGGTCAACGAAAGCCTCAACAGCAAAGGCGTGCTGTTTTCCATCCACGATGAAGATGTCCCGGTGTTCCGCCTGTTGCGGATGCGCGCACGCCGCTCACCCGGCTTGATCACCGATGCCAAGGACGTGCTGCTGAAGCTGTTTGACGTGGACGCCGAGTATTCGGCTGATACGCTGGAGGGCATTTACGACGCGATGGAAAAGGTCAGCAAAAAAGTACTGGCCGGTAACGTCACCGACGAGATTGCCGGCGAAGCGCTGGCCGCGATTGCCCGCCATGAGGACCTGAGCGGACGCATCCGCCGCAATGTGATGGATACCCGGCGCGCCGTCAGCTTCATGATGCGCTCCAAAATCCTGACCGCCGATCAATTCGAAGACGCGCGCCAGATTTTGCGGGACATTGATTCGCTCGATTCGCACACCGCGTTTCTGTTTGACAAGATCAACTTCTTGATGGATGCCACAGTGGGTTTCATCAACATCAACCAAAACAAGGTCATCAAGATTTTCTCGGTCGCCAGTGTTGCCCTGCTGCCGCCCACTTTGGTGGCCAGCGTCTACGGCATGAACCTGAAGTTCCCGGAGTTGCTCTTCCTAGGCGAATGGAGCTACCCCTACACGGTGGCGCTGATGGTCTTCAGCGCCGCACTGCCCATGTGGTATTTCGGCAAACGCGGCTGGCTCAAATAACGCGCTGTTTGCGTCAATCGCGCAAAGCGCGGCGCAAAATTTTGCCAACCGGCGTTTTGGGCAACTCGGTGCGGAATTCAATGAATTTGGGCTGCTTGTAACCTGTCAGGTTCGCGCGGCAATGGGCGCGCACGGCGTCTTCTGTCAGGGACGGGTCGCGTTTCACCAGCACCAATTTGACCGCCTCTCCGGTCAGGACGTCGGGCACGCCCACGCATGCGCATTCGTGCACACCCGTTAATTCAGAAACCAGGTCTTCTAACTCGCTGGGGAACACATTGAATCCGCTGACCAGAATCATGTCTTTCTTGCGGTCCACGATGGTGAAAAAGCCGCGCGCATCCATGACGCCGATGTCGCCTGTTTTCATGTAGCCGTCAGCGGTCATCACCTTGGCAGTCTCGTCCGGCCGCTGCCAATACCCCGCCATCACCTGCGGACCCTTGACGGCAATCTCGCCCGGTTGGCCCACGGGAACCTCCTGCCCGCCATCGTCGAGGAGCTTGACCCAGGTATTGGGCAGCGGGGGTCCGATGCTGCCATCATGCGCGCTGACGTCGGCGGGGTTGCAGCACACGCTGGGCGAGGTTTCACTCAAACCGTAACCCTCGCAAATCGCGCAGCCCGTCTTACTCAGCCATTGCTCTGCCACGCCACGCAGCACGGCGGTACCGCCGCCCACGCTGCTGGTCAGATGGCTCCAATCGACACGCCCAAAATCCGGATGGTTCACCAAAGCGTTGAAGAGTGAGCTCACCGCGGGGAATGTGTGGATACGGTGGGGAGCCAGCGCCTTCAACACAGCCGGAATGTCGCGCGGGTTGGGAATCAGAATCGTTTTGCCGCCCAGCCGCAGGCTCAGCATCATGCTGATGGTGAACGCAAAAATATGGTACAGCGGCAAGGCGCACACACCGGTGGGCTGCTCGCCTGCAGGAATGCGTTGCAGGGCAGGAAGATTCCAGGCTTCGGACTGCAGCACATTGGCAACCAGATGCCGGTGTAACAACACCGCGCCCTTGGACACGCCGGTGGTACCGCCGGTGTATTGCAAGACCGCTACGTCGTCGGGCCCGATGGGGGGTTGGGTGAACGCACAGCTGCGCCCCTTGCTGACCGCTGCGTTGAAGCGCACCATCAACGGCAGCTGAAACTCCGGCACCATGCCCTTGACTTTGCGCACCACCCAATTCACCACCATACCCTTAACGGGTCCCAGCAAATCACCCATCGCGCAGACAACCACATGCGCAACGCCGGTGTTGGCCAGGCATTTCTCCAGGGTGCTGGCAAAGTTTTCCAGGATAACGATGGCTTTGGTGCCAGAGTCCTTGAGCTGGTGCTCCAGCTCCCGGGCGGTGTACAGCGGATTCACATTCACCAGCACATAGCCAGCCCGCAAAATCGCCGCGACTGCCACTGGGTACTGCGGTACGTTGGGCATCATGATGGCGACCCGGTCTCCGCGTGCCAGACCCAGGCTTTGCAAATATGCCGCGAACGCAGCGCTCCAGTCTGCCAGCTCGCGGTAAGCCAAGTCCCGGCCCATGAAATGAAAAGCTGTGCGCTCGGCATAGCGCGCAAAGCTGTCTTCCATCAAGGCCACCAGCGAGGGGTAGACCTCCACATCAATATCCGCCGCAACGCCCGGCGGGTAGTAGGGTAGCCAAATGCGCTCGGTCATGATCTGATCCAGCGCGTTCGCCAACTCAGTCCTACTCGATGGCCTTCACCATGTCTTCCACGACCTTTTTGGCGTCACCGAAGACCATCATGGTTTTGTCCATGTAGAACAGTTCGTTGTCCAAACCGGCATAACCGGCCGCCATCGAGCGCTTATTGACGATGATGGTCTTGGCCTTGTAGGCCTCCAGGATCGGCATACCGTAAATAGCGCTGCCCTTGGTCATCGCGGCGGGATTGACCACGTCATTCGCGCCGAGGATGATGGCCACATCGGCTTGGCCGAATTCACCATTGATGTCTTCCATCTCGAACACCTGGTCGTAAGGCACCTCTGCCTCGGCCAACAGCACATTCATGTGGCCGGGCATGCGTCCGGCCACGGGATGGATCGCATACTTGACAGTAATGCCGTGCTCGGTGAGCTTGTGGGCCAATTCTTTGACGGCGTGCTGCGCCCGGGCAACTGCCAAACCGTAGCCGGGAACAATGATCACCGTCTCGGCGTTGCTGAGGACAAACGCCGCATCGTCGGCGCTACCGCTCTTCACAGCGCGCTGCTCGGTCGCGCCGGCCGCCACGCTCGCCTCACCGCCGAAGCCGCCCAAAATCACATTCAGGAATGCGCGGTTCATCGCCTTGCACATGATGTAGCTCAGGATTGCACCGGAAGATCCCACCAGGCTTCCGGCGATGATCAGCATGCTGTTGTTCAAGCTGAAGCCGATACCGGCCGCAGCCCAACCCGAGTAGCTGTTCAACATGGACACCACGACTGGCATATCTGCGCCACCAATCGGGATGATGATCAGCACGCCCAGCACAAAGGACAAAGCCAGCATGCCCAGGAAAGCGTTCCAGTCGCCGGTGAACATGAACACAGCGCCCAGGCCCAAAGTCAACAAGCCCAGCGCCAGATTGACCATGTGCTGACCGGCAAACACCACCGGCGCGCCTTGAAACAAGCGGAACTTGTAACTGCCCGACAACTTGCCAAATGCGATCACCGAACCGCTGAAAGTGATCGCACCAATGGCGGCACCAAGGAACAACTCCAGACGGTTGCCCACCGGAATATCCATGGTGCCTGTGCCAGCGCCCGTGATGCCGAAGGCCGCAGGCTCCACCACGGCAGCTACCGCAATGAACACGGCGGCCAGACCGATCATGCTGTGCATGAAGGCCACCAATTCGGGCATCTTGGTCATCTCCACACGTTGGGCCATGGCCGCGCCGGCCGCGCCGCCGACCAGCAGACCCAACAAAACCCAGCTCAAACCATCGGCCTGACCGGCCAAATTCACAATCAGTGCCGCGGTCGTCAAGACCGCAATCGCCATACCGGCCATGCCGAACATGTTGCCGCGTATGGAGGTGGTTGGGTGGCTCAGGCCTTTGAGCGCCTGAATGAAACAGATGCTGGCCACCAGGTACAGCAGGGTCACCAAATTCATGCTCATGATTGGGCTCCTGCGGTGGATGCTTTTTTCTCTTTCTTGCGAAACATCTCGAGCATGCGCCGCGTCACCAGAAAGCCGCCGAACACATTCACGGCGGCCAGCGCCACCGCCAGCACACCCATGGTTTTACCCAGGGGCGTCACAGTCAGCGCGGCCGCCAGCATGGCGCCCACGATGATGATGGCAGAGACCGCGTTGGTGACCGCCATCAGCGGCGTATGCAAAGCGGGTGTGACGGTCCAGACCACGTGGTAACCCACGTAAATGGCCAGCACGAAAATAATCAAATTGATGATGGTGTGATCGACTTGCATAAAAGTTTCAGGCTTGGATTCAGAAAAAACACAAATGGCACAGAGCGGGCTTTGCAGCCTCAGGCGCGGGTCACCGCACCACCGTGGGCAACCAGGCAAGCCGCAACGATGTCGTCTTCCAGGTTGAGGTGGAAAGCCGCCTCTTTGTTGGTGACCAGCTTGAGAAAGTCCAGCACATTGCGGGCATACAGTGCGGATGCATCTGCGGCCACCAGCGCCGGCAGATTGGTCTCGCCGACCAGTGTCACGCCATGTGCCTGCACCGTGTGACCAGCCTGGGTGAGCACGCAGTTGCCGGCGACTCCGTCTGCCGCCTTGCCCGCAGCGAGATCCACAATCACCGAGCCCGGCTTCATGCTCTTGACCATCTCCTCCGTCACCAGAACCGGGGCGGCCCGACCGGGAATCAGCGCGGTGGATACCACCACGTCGGCCAGTGCCACACGCTTGGCCACCTCGATCTTCTGGCGGTCCAGCCAGCTCTGCGGCATCGGACGGGCATAACCCCCTACGCCTTCCGCAGCTTCGCGCTCCTCGGCCGTGTCAAACGGCACATCAATGAACTTGGCGCCCAGCGACTCGACTTGCTCTTTCACGCTGGGACGCACGTCTGACGCCTCGATCACGGCACCCATGCGCTTGGCCGTGGCAATCGCTTGCAGACCGGCCACGCCGACGCCGAGGATGACGACACGCGCCGCCTTGACGGTTCCGGCTGCGGTCATCAACATGGGGAAGAAGCGCTGGTACTTGTCGGCGGCCAACATGATGGCCTTGTAACCCGCAATATTCGCCTGAGAGGACAGCACGTCCATGCTCTGGGCGCGTGTGGTTCGCGGTGCGGCTTCCAGCGCAAATGCGCTCAAGCCCGCCAGTGCCATCTGCTGCAAACCGTCTTTGTCAAATGGATTGAGCATGCCAACCAATGCGGTACCGGCCTGCATCATTTTCAACTCGTCAGCCCGGGGCGCCGCGACCTTCAACACCATCTCACTGCCCAAGGCCTCAGCGGCGCTACACAGTTCGGCCCCTGCGGCTTGGTAAGCGGAATCGGTGACACTGGAAGCCAAGCCAGCACCGGACTGCACACGCACACGATGACCCGCAGCGACCAGCTTTTTCACGGTCTCGAGCGTGGCGGCAACGCGGGTCTCTCCCGCTACGGTTTCGGCGGGTACGCCAATCTGCATGAATAACTCCTTGGGAACGCCTGTGCGGCGAGAACTTGCTCCAAGCTTACATGAGTTTGAAGGTTTTACGTCCCCTCACAGCAATGCCCCGGCTAGGGAGATACCCCGACAAATTTGGAACAGCACGTTAAACGCACGGACCCTGCGCGCATGGGATGATTGCAGCCGCCTAGTTGTCAAGCCATTCGCACACACAAAGTCATCAGCACGTGTTGACAGATCGATATTGAAGTGAGTTCCATGTCCTTATCCGAACGCTGGAAACCCAGCACCACTGTAGCCGCCGTGATCGAGCGTGACGGCCGCTTTTTATTGATTGAAGAACACACCCCGGAGGGCCTGCGCCTGAACAACCCGGCCGGCCACCTGGACCCCGGTGAATCACCGCAGGAGGCTTGCGTGCGCGAGGTGCTGGAAGAGACCGCGCATGTGTTCACCCCCCATGCTTTGCTGGGCATTTATTACGGGCGCTTCCAGCGGCCGCCCAGCGCCGCATGGCCACAGGGCGAAGACATCAGCTACATGCGCTTTGCGTTTTGCGGCACTGTCGGCGAGGCCATTGCCGGGCGCCATCTGGACACCGGCATTGTGCGAGCCCTGTGGATGACGCCGGATGAAATCCGCGCCACCCGCGAGCGCCACCGCAGCGCTTATTTGCTGGCGTGCATGGAAGACTACCTGCGCGGACAGCGCTATCCGCTGGGGCTGGTGCGCACCGATGCGAGCGTGTACCGGCCTACAACGCCAGGGGCAACCTAAAATCCAACGATGAAGTCGCTCCTGGAAACCAACCCCCGCAAACAGCGCATCGTGGTCGGTTTGAGCGGTGGCGTCGACTCCGCGGTCACCGCATATCTGCTCAAACGCCAGGGCCATGAGGTGCTGGGCCTCTTCATGAAAAACTGGGAGGACGATGACGACAGCGAATACTGCGCCTCCAACATCGACTTCATTGACGCCGCCGCCGTTGCCGATGTGCTGGGCATTGAGATTGAGCACGTCAACTTTGCAGCCGACTACAAAGACCGCGTGTTTGCAGAGTTTTTGCGTGAATATTCGGCAGGCCGCACACCCAACCCCGATGTGTTGTGCAACGCCGAGATCAAGTTCAAAGCATTTTTAGACCATGCATTGCGTCTGGGCGCAGACCATATCGCTACCGGGCATTACGCCCGGGTCCGCCATAACCCGGCCAGCGGCTTGTACGAACTGCTCAAAGGCCTGGATCCCGCGAAAGACCAGAGCTATTTTTTACACCGGCTGAACCAGGCGCAATTGCGCAAGACCCTTTTTCCCGTGGGCGAGTTGCATAAAACCGAAGTGCGCCGGATTGCAGATGACATCGGTTTGCCCAACGCCAAGAAAAAAGATTCCACCGGCATTTGTTTTATCGGCGAGCGACCATTCCGCGAGTTCCTCAACCGCTACATCGCGCACGCACCCGGTCCTATCAAAAACGACAAGGGCCAAACCATTGCAGAGCATGTGGGACTGTCGTTCTACACACTGGGTCAACGACAGGGGCTGGGCATCGGCGGGCTCAAAGCGCGGGGGGCACAAAAAGGCGGCGGAGAACATGCGCCATGGTTCGTGGCCCGCAAAGACATGGCGTCCAACACCTTGTGGGTGGTGCAGGGACACGATCACCCGTGGCTGCAATCGCGCAGCCTGGAGGCCATGGATACCAGTTGGGTTGCCGGTACGCCGCCCGCAGGCGAAGGCCCGCATGGCGCCAAAACCCGTTACCGCCAGGCCGATGCAGCATGCCGCATGCACACCGCAGAGAACATGCCTGCGCGCTTCGCCTTGGATTTTGCGCAGGCGCAATGGGCGGTGACACCGGGCCAGTCCGCTGTGGTGTACGCCGGCGACATCTGCCTGGGCGGCGGCGTGATTCAACGCTGCAGTGCGCAGGGTTGATGCTGCCTTGTAACTAAAACCGCATCCCTGCGTGGGAGAATGCCGTGCCGCGCCCGATGCGGTCCGTTCCATCACCAGGAGATATCCATGGCGCTTCGCGCAACCAAAATCGTGGCCACGCTCGGCCCGGCCTCCAGCGATCCGGCTTTATTGGAAGAGATGATCCGTGCCGGTGTGAATGTGGTGCGTCTCAACTTCAGCCACGGCACTGCGCAAGACCACATCGATCGCGCGGCCATGGTGCGCACCGTGGCGCAACGGGCAGGACGCGAAGTCGCCATCATGGCCGACCTGCAAGGCCCCAAGATCCGGGTCGGTAAATTTGCAGAAGGCAAAGTGAATTTGGAAGTGGGGCAGTCCTTTGTGCTGGACGCCTTGCGCACCGAGCCCGGCGATATCCATGGCGTTGGCTTGGACTACAAAGCCCTGCCGCGCGAAGTCAAAGCCGGCGACGTCCTGCTGCTCAATGACGGCCTGATTGTGATCACCGTGGATAAAGTGGTGGGGGAACAGGTCCACACCACCGTCACGCTGGGCGGCGTGTTGTCCAACAACAAAGGCATTAATAAAAAAGGCGGCGGCCTGACCGCGCCGGCGCTGACGGCCAAGGACATGGAAGACATCCGTACCGCCATGGCTTTCCAAGCCGACTATGTGGCGGTGAGTTTCCCCAAAAGCGGCACCGATATGGAAATGGCGCGCCAGCTTTGTAACGTGGCGGGGGCTGAGTTCAACCACATACCGGCGCTGATTGCCAAGATTGAGCGTGCAGAAGCCATCCCCAAGCTGGAAGAAATTCTGCGTGCCAGCGACGCCATCATGGTCGCGCGGGGCGACCTGGCGGTCGAGGTCGGCAACGCGGCGGTTCCGGCCCTGCAAAAGCGCATGATCAAAATGGCGCGCGATCTCGACAAAGTGGTCATCACCGCCACCCAGATGATGGAATCGATGATCACCAACCCGGTCCCCACCCGCGCCGAGGTCAGCGACGTGGCCAATGCGGTGCTGGACGGCACGGACGCAGTCATGTTGTCAGCAGAAACAGCGGCGGGCAAGTACCCGCTGGAGACCATCAAAGAAATGGTGCAAATCTGCCTAGCGGCCGAAGAAAGCCAGCAGGTCAAACTGGACGCGGACTTCATCGGCAAGACCTTTTCGCGCATTGACCAGTCCATCGCCATGGGCTCGCTCTTCACCGCCCACCACATGGGCGCTAAAGCCATCGTAGCCATGACCGACAGCGGCTCCACCGCGCTGTGGATGAGCCGCCACCTGATCCATGTACCGATTTACGCGCTGACCCCGCGCCTGAGCAGCCAGCGCCGCATGGCGCTGTACCGCAATGTGCGCCCGCTTTTGATGGACACCAGCAGCAACCGCGATTCGGCACTCCTGGAGGCCGAAAATCACCTGAAAAAACGGGGTATCGTGCAAGGTGGCGATGTGTACGTGATCACCTGCGGCGAGCCCATGGGCGCGCCCGGCGGCACGAATATGCTGAAGATCTGCCGGGTTGCGTGAGAGCCCGCAGTCCCGTTGTTTTTGGGGCCCACGCTACTGAGAATGCCATGAAATTGATCCCGACAACCATTCTGACCGGATTCCTCGGTTCCGGCAAAACCACGCTACTCAAGCGCATCCTGTCCGAAGCGCATGGACAAAAAATTGCCGTCGTGGAAAACGAGTTTGGTGAAGAAAACATTGACAGTGAGATCCTGGTCTCGGACACCACCGAACAAATCGTCCAAATGAGCAATGGCTGCATTTGTTGCACCATCCGCGAAGACCTGCGCGCCACCCTGCACAATCTGGCCGAGAAAAAGCGCAAGGGCGAGTTGCACTTTGACCGTGTCGTGATCGAGACCACCGGGCTGGCTGATCCCGGGCCGGTGGCGCAAACCTTTTTCATGGACGACGAGGTCGCCGAGTCTTACCTGCTGGACTCCATCCTGACCTTGGTGGACGCCAAACATGCAGCTGCCCAACTCAACGAGCGCCAGGAAGCGCGCCGCCAAGTGGGTTTTGCGGACCGGATTTTCATCAGCAAAGCCGAACTGGTGGATGCCAAGGAATTGGATGCGCTCCAGCACCGTCTGAGCCATATGAATCCGCGCGCACCGCAAAGCGTGGTGCATTTCGGCGAGGTGGCGATCAAAGATGTGCTGGACTTGTATGGCTTTAACCTCAACGCCAAGCTCGATATCGACCCGGATTTTCTGAAAGACGAGCATGCGCACCACGACCATGGCCACGGCGGGGCCCATGTGCATGGACCCGACTGTGACCACCCTACCCACCAGCACGACAATGCGCACGACCACGGCGCAGGCCACCACCACCATGTGGACGACGACGTCAAAAGCTTCGTATTCAAATCTCCGCGCGCCTTCGATCCGGCGCGGTTAGAGGATTTTCTGGGCGCCATCGTCAATATCTACGGGCCCCGCATGCTGCGCTACAAAGGCGTGCTCTATATGAAAGACACCGAGCGCAAGGTGATCTTCCAAGGCGTGCACCAACTGATGGGCAGCGATTTGGGCCCGGCCTGGGGGCCCGACGAGCTGAGACAGAGCAAGATGGTGTTCATCGGCATTGATCTGCCGCAAGAGATTCTGCGACAAGGCCTGGAGCAGTCACTGGTCTGAGATACCGCCACCCGCGCTTGCTTGTTGGCGATGTTTTCTGCGATTTTTCAGTGGATGGGTTGGGGAATGGGCTTGCCTGTACACTCGCGCGCCGAAGACGAGTCCCCGGCCGCCACACTGATGACAGGTGGCAGGGCGCCTTCAACAGATACCCAGCCCATTGGCACCCACAGGAGACGAGCCTTGAAATCCCCCGCCAAAAAGCCAGCTGCACGCACCGCAGCCGCGCCGACCAAAGCCGCACCTGCCAAAGGCAAGACCGCCATCAAGACGCCAGCCGCAGCGAAGAAAACCACCAAACCCGTTGCCAAAGCGCCTGTTAAAGCACCCGCCAAAGTGGCGGCAAAAGCGGCTGCAAAGCCGGTGGTTCAAGCGGCCAAAAAGGCGGTAACCCCACCGGCGAAAAAGGTCGCTGCGGCGGCGCCGGCCAAAAAAGCCACGATAGGGGCTCAAGTTGCAGCCAAACCAGCAGCAAAGCCTGTAGCAAAGCCGGTTTCCAAACCGCCGGTAGCCCCTGCCGCCAAGCCGGCGGCTGCGAAGGTCGCTCCTAAGGCAGCGCCCAAACCAGCGCCCAAGCCCCCGGCGGCGGCCAAACCGGCACCTGTGCCACCTCCGGCACCGATCATGCATGTCACGGGCATTGTCAAAGCGGTACGTCCTTCATCGCGCTTGGTGCAAATCACTGTGCCGTCCATGGCGCAAAGCGTGGCCTCCAACGCCGCCAAGTCCTCCTTCCTGCCCACCGAAGCCCGCGATGAGTTGCATCCGCTGGTACCGCATGCCATCAAGAAAGACCCCAAGCTCGCCGGCAACTGGAAGAAGAAGGCCCCTGGCGACTTGAGCGATGACGAACTGATTGCCATGCCCGATTCGGAATACATGAACGACGTCCAAATGACCGCGTTCCGTCTCAAACTGGTGGCGCTGAAAAACGGCATCTTGAGCAATGCCGGCGAAACC
>CANFTU010000048.1 GCA_947450005.1 Comamonadaceae bacterium
ACGCGCGCATTGGGGATTGGCGACCAGCGCACCATGGTTTCGACTAACTCGGTCACCGGTCCGGGTACTTTGCCCGAAAACGCGTGGTAGTAGGGCAGGGTGGTCATCTGCTTGAAGGCCGCATCCGCCAGTCGCTTCTCGGAAAAGCCGAGCGACGCGCACCACAAACCGGCCATACCCTCGATATAGGCCTTGCCGTGTTCATCGAAAACGTGAACGCCGTCGCCCCGCACAATGACAAGCGGGCCGTCTCTCTCCAGTTGGCGCAGCTGGGTGTACGGGTGCAGGTGGTGCCGTACGTCGTTTTGACCTGCCAATGAAATGTCTGCTTGGGCGTTTGTCATGTTTTGCATTGTTATCTGTTAATACCGGGGCCTAGGCCAGCGCTTTGACCACCGCGTCGCCCATCTCACGTGTGCCGACCTTGGTTGTGCCGGCGCTGTAGATATCGGGCGTGCGAAGACCC
Source organism: Comamonadaceae bacterium (assembly GCA_947450005.1). Lineage (GTDB taxonomy): Bacteria > Pseudomonadota > Gammaproteobacteria > Burkholderiales > Burkholderiaceae_C > Allorhodoferax. The sequence goes on from CANFTU010000048.1 coordinate 467, forward strand.
TGGCTGAGCACCGCGTCGACGGCTTTTTCGATACGAACAGCGGCTTCGGGTTGGTTCAGGCTGAAGCGTAGCATCATGGCCGCGCTCAAAATGGTGGCCAGCGGATTGGCAACGCCTTGCCCGGCGATATCAGGCGCGCTGCCATGGCTGGGCTCGTACAGGCCCTGGTTTTTGGCGTTCAAACTGGCTGAGGGCAACATGCCGATGCTCCCGGTGAGCATGGCGGCGGCGTCACTCAAGATGTCGCCGAACATATTGCCGGTCACCACCACGTCAAATTTTTTGGGAGCCCTTACCAGTTGCATGGCGGCGTTGTCCACGTACATGTGGTCCAGCGCCACGTCGGGGTATTGTTTGCCGACTTCACTGACCACGTCTTTCCAGAGCTGGAAAGTTTCCAGGACGTTAGCTTTGTCCACGCTGGTCACGCGCTTGTTGCGTTTTTGCGCGGCCTGAAAAGCCACATGCGCAATGCGCTCAATCTCGGGGCGCGAATAGCGCATGGTGTCAAAGGCTTCTTCGCTGCCGGGGAAATGCCCGTCGGTGGCAATGCGCCGGCCACGCGGCTGTCCAAAATAGATGTCGCCGGTCAGTTCGCGGATGATCAGGATGTCCAGGCCCGACACCAGCTCGGGCTTGAGGCTGGACGCATCGGTGAGCTGCTGGTAGCAAATGGCCGGGCGGAAGTTGGCAAACAGCCCCATGTTTTTGCGCAGACCCAGAATGGCCTGCTCAGGCCGCAGCGGGCGGTCCAGCGTGTCGTATTTCCAGTCGCCTACCGCGCCGAACAGCACGGCATCAGAGTCCATGGCCAGTTGCAGCGTGGCCGGTGGCAACGGGTGGCCGTGGGCCTCAAAAGCAGCGCCGCCGACCGGCGCTGTCTCCAGTGTCAGGTCCAGATCCAGAACCTTCAAGACCTTGATGGCTTCCGCCACGATTTCGGTGCCGATGCCGTCGCCGGGGAGTACTGCGATTTTCATAAAAATTAGGGTTGTGTGCCGTGATCAAAGGGTGTGTGCGAGCCATGGCTTGGTGGCCAGACGTGCGGACTCGAAGTTGCGGATCGCGTCCGCGTGGCGCAGGGTCAGGCCGATGTCGTCCAAGCCGTTGAGCAAGCAAAATTTGCGGAAAGCCTGAACCTCGAATGCAATCTCTTCGCCCTGCGGCCGTACGATGCGCTGGCGCTCCAGGTCCACGGTGAGGCTGTAACCGGGAAAGGCCAGCGCTTCGTTGAACAAGGCGTCGACTGTTGCTTCGGGCAGAACGATGGGCAGCAGTCCGTTTTTAAAGCTGTTGTTGAAAAAGATATCGGCAAAGCTGGGCGCCAGAATCGCGCGAAAGCCGAACTGGTCCAGCGCCCAGGGCGCATGTTCGCGCGAAGAGCCACAGCCGAAATTTTTGCGCGCCAGCAAGATGCTGGCTCCCGCATAGCGCGGCTGGTTGAGAACAAAGTCCGGGTTGGGCTTGCGGGTGGCCGGGTCCTGACCGGGCTCACCGTGGTCCAGATACCGCCACTCGTCAAACAGGTTGGGGCCAAAACCGGTTTTGCGAATGGACTTCAAAAATTGCTTGGGAATGATGGCGTCGGTGTCCACATTTTCGCGGTCCATCGGAGCGACCAGACCTTGGTGTACGGTGAATTTTTGCATCGCGGAAATCCCGTTTACGCGAACTTGCGTATGTCAACAAAATGCCCATGGATGGCTGCCGCTGCGGCCATGGCGGGGCTGACCAAATGGGTGCGTCCGCCGTTGCCCTGGCGGCCTTCGAAGTTGCGGTTGCTGGTGGAGGCGCAGCGCTCGCCGGGCTCCAAGCGATCGGCGTTCATCGCAAGGCACATCGAGCAACCGGGCTCGCGCCATTCGAAACCGGCAGCCCTGAAGATCTCGTGCAGGCCTTCGCGCTCGGCCTGCTCTTTGACCAGCCCCGAACCTGGGACGACCATGGCCAGCTTGATGTTCTTGGCGACTTTTTGGCCCAACTTTTTAACCACCGCGGCGGCTTCGCGCATGTCTTCGATGCGACTGTTGGTGCAGGAGCCGATAAACACTTTGTCGACAAACAAGTCGTTGAGCGCTTTGCCGGGCTGCAGGCCCATATAGGTCAGGGCCCGTTCGATCGCCCCGCGCTTGTTGGCGTCTTTTTCTTTGTCGGGATCGGGCACGATGCCGTTGATATCGAGCACCATCTCCGGCGATGTGCCCCAGGTTACCTGCGGCAGGATGTCTTCAGCGCGCAATTCGACGACGGCATCAAAATGGGCGTCTGCATCCGAGTGCAAGGTCTTCCAATAGGCTACTGCCTGGTCCCATTCCACGCCAGTGGGCGAGAGCGGGCGGCCCCGCACGTATTCGATGGTCTTCTCGTCCACCGCGACCAGGCCTGCGCGCGCGCCGCCTTCAATGGCCATGTTGCACAGCGTCATGCGGCCTTCCATGCTCAAGCCGCGGATGGCCGAGCCGGCAAACTCAATCGTGTAACCCGTGCCGCCAGCGGTGCCGATCCTGCCGATGATGGCCAGCACCACGTCTTTGCCGGTGACACCTTTGGACAAGGCCCCCTCGACTTTGATCAGCATGTTTTTCGCTTTTTTGGCCAGCAAGGTTTGGGTGGCCATCACGTGCTCGACCTCCGATGTGCCGATGCCGTGCGCCAGCGCGCCAAACGCACCATGCGTGGAGGTGTGACTGTCGCCGCAGACCACGGTCATGCCGGGCAAAGTGGCACCGGTCTCCGGTCCGATCACATGCACGATGCCTTGGCGTTTGCTCAGAAAGGGGAAAAATGCGGCCGCCCCGAATTCCGCCATATTGCGGTCCAGCGTGGTGATCTGTTCTTTGCTGATGGGGTCGGTGATGCCGTCGTAGCCCAGTTCCCAACCCGTGGTGGGTGTGTTGTGGTCGGCGGTCGCCACGATGGAGCTGACGCGCCAGACCTTGCGGCCAGCCTGGCGGATGCCCTCAAACGCTTGCGGGCTGGTGACTTCGTGCACCAAGTGGCGGTCGATATAGAGGATGGCGGTGCCATCTTCTTCGGTGTGGACGACATGCTCGTCCCAAATCTTGTCGTATAGCGTGCGTCCCATCAGATTCCTTTAGGCAGGGACGGCGATTTTAAGCGGGGCCGGTTGGAAACCGGCCCGCCAGCTGCGGGTGCCTAAGCGTGCGCGCTTTCAGCGCTTGGCTATGGGCATCACGTCGCGTCGCGGCGATCCGGTGAACAGCTGGCGCGGGCGTCCAATTTTGTATTCCGGGTCACTGATCATTTCGTTCAGCTGCGCGATCCAGCCCACGGTACGGGCCAGAGCAAAGATACCAGTGAAGAGTTTGACCGGAATGCCGATAGCGCGTTGCACGATGCCCGAGTAAAAGTCCACATTGGGGTAGAGCTTGCGCGACACAAAATAGTCGTCTTCCAGTGCGATTTTTTCCAGCGCCTTGGCCAGTTTGAACAGCGGGTCGTCTTGCAGGCCCAGCGCCTCGAGCACCTCGTTGCAGGTCTCCTGCATCAGCGTGGCGCGCGGGTCGTAGTTCTTGTAGACGCGATGGCCAAAGCCCATCAACTTGACGTTCGAGTTTTTGTCCTTGACCTGGTTCATGAACTCGCCGACCTTGCTGATGCCGCCGGATGCCTGTATTTCTTCCAGCATTTGCAGGCAGGCTTCGTTGGCCCCGCCGTGTGCGGGTCCCCACAAACAGGCCACACCTGCAGCAATAGCGGCAAAGGGGTTGGTGCCCGAGGAGCCGCACAGCCGCACGGTGGAGGTCGAGGCGTTTTGCTCATGGTCGGCGTGCAACGTGAAGATGCGGTCAATCGCGCGCTCAATCACCGGGTTCACGACATAGGGCTCGCAGGGTGTGGCAAACATCATGTGCAGGAAGTTGCCGGCGTAGCTCAGATCGTTTTTGGGGTACATGAAGGGCTGACCGATGCTGTACTTGTAGGCCATCGCAACCAGTGTCGGCATCTTCGCGATCAGGCGGATGGCCGCCACTTCGCGGTGTTCCGCGTTGTTGATATCGGTGCTGTCATGGTAGAAAGCCGAGAGCGCGCCCACCAAGCCGGTCATGATGGCCATGGGATGCGCGTCACGACGGAAGCCGCGCAGGAAAAACTGCATCTGCTCGTTCACCATGGTGTGGTACTTGACGTTTTTGACAAATGCCGCTTTGTCCGCCACGCCAGGCAGGTTGCCGTACAGCAGCAGGTGGCAGGTTTCCATGAAGTCGCACTGGGTCGCAAGCTGCTCGATGGGGTAACCGCGGTACAGCAGTTCACCCTTGTCGCCATCAATGAAGGTGATGGCGGATTGGCAGGCGGCGGTGGACAAGAAGCCGGGGTCGTAGGTGAACATGCCCGTTTGCCCGTAGAGCTTGCGGATGTCGATGACCTCAGGGCCGATATTGCCGCTGTACACGGGCAGCTCAATTGCCGGGCGGCCATTGCTGAAGGACAGCGTGGCTTTGTTGTCAGACAACTTCATTTCTCACCTTTCAATGGGTTTTCTCAACATACCAAGCACCCGCTGCACATCGTCGCGCACCAGGGCCACATCCACTTGGGCCAAAGTCTTGCGGCCCAGATTCAAATCCAGTAAATCGTTATCGCCCAAATCCATCAGCAGGCCCAAGGCTTGGGCATCCGCTTCGGTCAGGGTCCCCGCAAAGCGCTCGAAAAAACGCTCAACGAACAAATCGTTTTCCAAGAGGCCCCGCCGGCAACGCCATTGCAGCTTGCTCAGTGCGCGACCGTCAATCAGCGTTTCAGGCACTGCCGTCTCGATACCTATCAAACCGCGCGCAAGACCATCATTTCTTTGATCTTCCCAATCGCCTTAGTCGGGTTCAGGCCTTTGGGGCAGACGTCGACGCAATTCATGATGGTGTGGCAGCGGAACAAGCGGTAGGGGTCTTCCAGGTTGTCCAGCCGCTCGGCAGTCGCCTGGTCGCGGCTGTCGGCGATAAAACGGTAGGCTTGCAACAGTCCGGCCGGCCCGACGAATTTATCGGGGTTCCACCAAAAGCTGGGGCAACTGGTGGAGCAGCTGGCGCACAAAATGCACTCGTACAGGCCATTCAGTTCTTCGCGTTCCTCAGGACTCTGGAGGCGTTCTTTTTCGGGCGGGCGTGTGTCGTTGATCAGATAGGGCTTGATTGAGTTGTACTGCTTGAAGAACTGCGTCATGTCCACAATCAGGTCGCGCACCACCGGCAGACCCGGCAGGGGCTTCAAGACAATCGTGCCGGGCAGGTTGCGCATGTTGGTCAGGCAAGCCAGCCCGTTTTTGCCGTTGATGTTCATGGCATCCGACCCGCACACGCCTTCGCGGCAGGAGCGGCGGAAAGAAATGCTAGGGTCGACCGCCTTGAGTTTCATCAGGGCATCCAGCAGCATGCGCTCCGAGCCGTCGAGCTCGACCGTGATGGTCTGCATGTAAGGCTTGGCGTCCTTGTCCGGATCGTAGCGGTAGATAGAAAAAGTGCGTTGGGTCATAGGGGCATCCGGCTCGGAAAAATAGGACTCAGAACGTACGGGTCTTGAGCGGCACGCTATCTACGGTCAAGGGCTTCATCTGCACCGGCTTGTAGCTCAGGCTGTTGTCGGCGCTGTGCCACAGCGTGTGCTTATGCCAGTCGGTGTCGTTGCGTCCATTGCGGTGCTCGGGTGTGTCGCCGTAATCGTCCACGCTGTGGGCGCCGCGGCTTTCGTGGCGTGCTGCCGCCGAGACCATGGTGGCTTGGGCCGCTTCAATCAGGTTCTCGACTTCCAGCGCTTCGATTCGCGCTGTATTGAAGATCTTGGATTTGTCCTTGAGCGCGATGCGGTTGACCCGCTCGCGCAAGGCTGCGACCTGCACCACGCCTTCGTCCATCATCGCCTGGGTGCGGAACACGCCGGCGTGCTGTTGCATGGTGCTGCGGATGTCATTGGCCACATCCTGCGCGTACTCACCTTCGGACTGCCCATCAAGACGGGCCAGCCGCGCCAAGGTGCGGTCCGCCGCGTCTGCTGGCAGCGCTTTGTGCTCGTGGGTGGACTGGTGGTAGGCGACGATGTGGTTGCCTGCAGCACGGCCGAAGACCAGCAGGTCCAGCAGTGAATTGGTGCCAAGGCGGTTGGCGCCATGCACACTGACGCAGGAACATTCACCCACGGCGTAGAGGCCGCCTACCGGTTGGCTTTGGTTGTTGGCGTCTTGCGTCACCACCTGGCCATGGATGTTGGTCGGTATGCCGCCCATCTGGTAGTGGATCGTCGGAACCACGGGTATCGGCTCTTTGGTAATGTCGACATTCGCAAAGTTATGACCGATTTCAAACACCGAAGGCAGGCGCAGATGGATGGTGTCGCTTCCCAAATGGGTCATGTCCAGATTGATGTAATCCTTTTTGGGGCCACAACCCCGGCCTTCCTTGATTTCCTGGTCCATGCAGCGTGATACGAAATCGCGCGGTGCCAGATCTTTCAGATTGGGCGCATAGCGCTCCATAAAGCGTTCACCATTGGCATTGCGCAAGATCGCGCCTTCGCCGCGGCAGCCCTCGGTCAGCAACACGCCCGCACCGGCCACGCCAGTGGGATGGAATTGCCAGAATTCCATGTCTTCCAGCGGGATGCCCGCGCGCGCAGCCATTCCCAGACCGTCGCCGGTGTTGATGAAGGCGTTGGTGGACGCCGCGAAAATCCGTCCGGCACCGCCCGTTGCCAGCAAGGTTGTTTTGGCTTGCAGAATGTGGACGTCGCCGGTTTCCATCTCAAGCGCCGTCACGCCGACCACGTCACCATCCGCATTACGGATCAGGTCCATGGCCAGCCATTCCACAAAGAAATTGGTGTGGGCCCGTACGTTCTGCTGGTACAGGGTGTGCAGCATCGCGTGCCCTGTGCGGTCTGCCGCTGCGCAGGCGCGCTCCACAGCTTTTTCTCCGTAGTTGGATGTGTGGCCGCCGAAGGGGCGCTGGTAAATCGTGCCGTCCGGGTTGCGGTCAAAGGGCATGCCCATGTGTTCGAGCTCGTACACCACCTTCGGTGCTTCACGGCACATGAATTCAATCGCGTCCTGGTCGCCCAACCAGTCCGAACCCTTGATGGTGTCGTAGAAGTGGTAGTGCCAGTTGTCGTCGTTCATATTGCCCAAAGACGCGCCGATGCCGCCTTGTGCAGCAACCGTATGCGAGCGGGTCGGAAAGACTTTGGACAGCACGGCCACGTTCAGGCCCGCGCGCGCCAATTGCAGCGAAGCGCGCATGCCGGAGCCGCCTGCGCCAACCACAATGACGTCAAATTTACGCCGGGGAATCGATGAGGGGAGAGAGGGATGCATGGATGATCAGCCTTAAACGCGCCACAAAACCTGGATCGCCCAGCCTGCACAAGCGACCAACCAGACGATGGTTGCCACTTGCAGGGACAAGCGCAGTCCCAGAGGTTTGATGTAGTCCATCCAGATGTCGCGCATGCCGACCCAGACGTGGTAGACCAGTGCCAAGATCACGGCAAATGTCAGCGCCTTCATCCATTGCGGAACAAAGATACCGGCCCATGTGGCGTAGCCAATCGGACCTCTGGAGAAAAGGACCTGCAGTAGAACCACCGCAGTGAATAGCGCCATCAGGGTCGCGGTGACGCGCTGCGCCAACCAATCCCGCAGCCCGTAGTGGGCACCGACCACGATGCGCTTGGCGCCAAAATTAACCGACATGTCTTGCTTCCTTGGCTTATCAGTACAGGCCGAATAGCTTCGCACCCAAAATGGCGGTGAGACCCAGGCTCAACGCCAGGGTGAAGAGCGCCGAGGAGCGGCCGAACTCTTTGCTTACCGCATGGTTCACATCCATGTAAACATGTCGCAGCCCGGCGATCAGGTGGTGCAGATAAGCCCAGATCAGCGCCAACGTGACCAGTTTGACCAGCGCGGCCGGCAGCAGCCACAGCCCGTTGTTGAACGCGCTACTGAAGCGGGCAAACGAATATTCCGACGAAATCGAGGTATCAAACAGCCAGATGATGAAGGGCAGCAGCACAAACATCAGCGCGCCGCTCACGCGGTGCAGGATGGACACCCAGCCCGCCGGCGGCAGACGGTAGCTGGGCAAGTCACGCAGCGCATGGATATTGCGGAATTCCGGTCGGTGGGGGCGGGGAGCGGGGTGGGGTGTGGACATGAAAGAGGATTAGGTGTCAACAATCGTGGACATATGTGACCGAGACTACACGAATTCTATTGCAGCGCAACAAAATAAATCGCTTGTAAGTTTGGCGTTGGACTTGCTGCATGTCTGCGCACTCAACCAAGCTCATTGCGGTAGTGGTGGCGGTCGGTCCGGTAAAGGGCATGGCGCAATTCCATGGGCACATCGTTGTACGTGAAGGCGACCCGTTCCACACTCAGAAGAGGTACATACGGCCCCGTTTGCAACAGCTTGCACTGCGCGCTATCACCCAGGACCGCCCGGATTTCCTCTTGCGCCCGGACCATGCGCATTCCGAACTCCGACTCAAAAAGCGCATACATCGGGCCGGGGAAAGCACGCAAACGCCCGATATCCAGCCCTTTGAAAGGAGCGGCGGGAAGCCAAATGTTTTCCAAAATCGTCGGAATGTCGGCAAATGACAGGACCCTTTGTATTTGCATGACCGCGTCGCCGGTTCGCAATTGCAGCTTGCGCGCGACCGGGGCGCTGGCCCGGGTCTTATGGCAATCTACGATCTGCCGCTGCGCCGGACCCTGACTGCCCAGGTCGCCCTGTTCTGGAAACAGGCGCAGAAAGCGGTATTGCACCTGTTGCTCGGCGTGGGTTGCAACAAAAGTACCTTTGCCCTGGCGCCGGATTAACAAATTTTCAGTGGCCAGTTCGTCGATCGCTTTGCGCACCGTCCCCTGGCTGACTTTGTAGCGGGCGGCGAGTTCGGTCTCGCTGGGAATGGCAGCGCCGGATTTCCACTCGCCTGCTTGCAGGCTCTGGGAAATCAGCAATTTGATTTGCTGGTACAGCGGACTGAATGCGGGGGTGCGGCTGACCGGCGGGGAGTTGATGCCGGGCTGCGCCGGAGCCCGGCTACCGGCGGCTTCTGGTTGGCTGGGTGTCGCTGGTTTCATAGCGGAGTCATCATAACCGATGGACTGTTCTCTTATATAAGACATAAGACAGCGGTCATTGAGCCTAAACCTTGCTAAACTCACCGCCAAGGCGCAGCGCGCATCGCGGCCACCCGCGCAGTGCGGCACGCGCAAACCGCAAAAAAATTGTGTCCAGCTTTACAACCCTTAGGAGTTTCCATGCTTAAAAAGCCTGTTCGCGTGGCCGTCACCGGCGCTGCCGGTCAAATCGGATATGCCATTCTGTTCCGTATTGCGTCGGGCGAAATGCTGGGCAAAGACCAGCCTGTGGTGTTGAGTTTGTTGGAGGTGCCGGTCGAAAAAGCCCAACAGGCGTTGCAAGGCGTGATGATGGAGCTCGAGGACTGCGCGTTTCCCCTGTTGGTCGGTATGGAGGCGCACAGCGACCCGATGACAGCGTTCAAAGATGTCGACTACGCGTTGTTGATCGGGTCACGCCCGCGCGGACCCGGCATGGAGCGTGCCGAACTGCTGGCCGTCAACGGCGAAATTTTCACGGCCCAGGGCAAGGCCCTGAACGCTGTTGCCAGCCGCCATGTCAAGGTGCTGGTCGTCGGCAACCCCGCCAATACGAACGCCTACATCGCTATGAAGAGTGCGCCGGATCTGCCGCGCGGCAACTTCACCGCCATGCTCCGCCTGGACCACAACCGCGCCCTGAGTCAGTTGGCTGCGAAGACCGGTAAACCCGTGGCGGCGATTCAGAAAATGGCCGTTTGGGGCAACCATTCCCCCACCATGTACGCCGATTACCGCTTCGCCACCATCGATGGCGCTTCGGTGAAAGACATGATCAATGACCACGACTGGAATGCGAATACTTTTCTGCCCACCGTTGGTAAGCGCGGCGCGGCCATCATTGCGGCACGCGGCGTGTCGTCGGCGGCCTCGGCGGCCAATGCCGCGATTGACCACATGCGCGACTGGGCCTTGGGCACCGGCGGACGCTGGGTCACCATGGGCATTCCATCGGACGGCCACTACGGTATTCCCAAAGATGTGATGTTTGGCTTTCCGGTCACCTGCGAGGCCGGCAGCTACCGGCTCGTGGAAGGTTTGCCGGTTGATGCTTTCAGCCAGCAATGCATTGACAAAACGCTCAAGGAGCTGCTTGACGAGCAGGCTGGCGTAGCGCATTTGGTTTGAGTCTGTCCTGACGCGCTCTGCATGTTGCATCCCCGACAGGTATTGCACGGCGCGCAGGCGGCTGCGGCCATGCTGCCGGTTTGTGACCATTACAGCGGCACGCCGGATCGCATGCGCAAGAGCCTGGCCCTCCAGGCCGATATGACGCAGGAGTTCGGGCGTTGCGTGTTCGATGTGACGCTGGACTGTGAGGATGGCGCGCCCGTGGGCGGCGAGTTGGAGCAGGCGCACCGCGTCGCTGCGCTAGCCCTAGAGCAGGCGTCCATCAGCTCGGGTGGCAGGCGTCTGAACCGGGTTGGCGCGCGGGTGCATCCGCTGGAGCACCCTGCATTCGCCAGCGATGTGCAGGCGATTGTGGGCACTGCCGCAGCCGCGCTGGATTACCTGATGCTCCCAAAGGTCGAAAGTGTGGCCGATGTGGACGCAGCGCTGGCGGCAATCGACCAGGCTGACGGGCGCACCCGTGCCGATGCCGGATTGCCCTCGATGCCGTTGCATGTGCTGATTGAGTCGCCCGGAGCGCTGGCGCAGGTGGGCGCCATTGCGCAGCACCCGCGCGTGGAATCCGTAAGTTTTGGTTTGATGGATTTCGTGTCCGCGCACGGTGGAGCGATTCCCGCTACGGCGATGTCTTTTGATGCCGCAGGCCGGGGTGACCTAGATCAGTTTTCCCACCCCCTGGTGCTGCGCGCCAAGTTGGAAATTGCGGCCGCCTGCCACGCCTATGCCAAGGTCCCATCGCATTGCGTGGTAACGGAATTTCGCGATGTTGCCAGCCTGGAGCGCGCCGCGCAGCAGGCGGCGCATGCGCTGGGGTTCACCCGTATGTGGAGCATCCACCCTGATCAGATCCGCCCGATTTTGCGGGCTTTTGCCCCATCCGTGCAGTTGCTCGAGCAGGCCCAGCGCATCATCGAAGCCGCGCTGGCACAGGACTGGGCGCCGGTGGCAGTGGATGGCGTGTTGCATGACCGTGCCAGCTACCGGTATTTCTGGCAACTGATTGAAACCGCGCACCGCAGTGGTGTGCAGCTTGCGCCTTCGCTGCAAGTGTGGTTGCGTGAGCCCGCCACTGGCGTGACCCATTGAAACGTTTGACGCCGAATTGAAGCCATTTGTTATTGAGGAGAAATTGAGATGTTGAAAGCCTACCGTGACCATGTTGCCGAGCGCGCCGCGCTGGGCATTCCGCCACTGCCGCTGGACGCCAAGCAAGTCGCTGCTTTGATTGAGCTGATCAAATCGCCGCCCGCTGGCGAGGCCGAATTTTTGCTGGACTTGCTGACCCATCGCGTGCCGCCTGGCGTGGATGATGCGGCCAAAGTCAAAGCCTCTTTCTTGTCGGCTGTGGCCCATGGCGATGTCAACGTCGCGCTGATCAGCCGCGCCAAAGCCACCGAGTTGCTGGGCACCATGGTGGGTGGCTACAACGTCAAGCCGCTGATTGATTTGCTGGACCACGCGGACGTGGCGGCGCTGGCGGCGCAGGCCTTGAAAAAGACCTTGCTGATGTTTGACTTTTTCCATGATGTGGCCGTCAAAGCACAGGCGGGAAATGCCATGGCCAAAGAGGTCATGCAGAGCTGGGCCGACGCCGAATGGTTCACCACACGGCCCGAAGTTCCGCGCTGCATTCC
>CANFTU010000049.1 GCA_947450005.1 Comamonadaceae bacterium
GATTTGTCCACCGTGATGTCGCCACGCACCGTGATCACCTGGGCCGAAAACCTGGAAATTTTTCACGACCTGGCGCTGGCGCTGCGCCTGTCCTTTGTCAACAAATGCGACGAGGCGGAGCACGCCTTGGTGGCCGAATATTTCCAGCGCTGCTTTGACCAGCCGCTCTTCCCCGCCCCCGGCGACCAGCCCGCGACCTGAACCCCCGCGCCGCGCATGCAGGCCAGCCTGGAGATCGACAGCGTACAAGCGCACAGCCGCCGCCAGCAGGCGCTGGACGAGCTGTGCGCCGCCACCCTGCGGGCCCTCAGCGCCCGCCGCCAGGTCCACTACAAAGGCGCGCTGCTTTTCGACGGCGCAACACAACTACCCAGCTTCGCGCCGCATCTGCACCCGCATGCGCAATTGCGCAACACCGACGCCGACGCGCCCCGCTCTGATGTGCGCTCATTTCGCGGCGCAGCCGATGGCGTGGCCCTGCGATTGCGTCACAGCGACGCAGCGCTGCACCGCAGCCTGCGACCGGCCAAGCCCATGGCGCGGCGGGTGTTTGACCTGCTGGAGCAGTACCGCACCGAGGCACGCGTCAGCGCCCACTGGCCGGGAGTACGCAGCAATATGCAAGCGCGCTTTTCTGCCTGGTCGCGGGCTTTTGTGCAGGCGCGATTGCACGAATCGGCGCAAGGCATATTGCTGCTGACGGTGGCACAAGTCTGCCGCGCGCGCATCACCGGCGACCCGGTGGACGAGGCGCTGGAGGACATGCTGGAGGCGACGCGCTTCGGGCTGGTGCCGCGCATCGGCCACGCGCTGGCCGGGCTGCGGCGGCACCGCGACAACCAAGCGGCTTACGCGGTGGACGCACTGGCGATTGCTGCGGCGGTGGCACAACTGGCCGAAGACGCCACGCCTGCGGCCGCCGCCAAACCAGACACCGAGACCCCGGACGACGAGGACGAAGACGCGTGGCTGCAGATTTGGGTGGATTTTGAAGCCGCAGAGGAAAGCGGTTTAGCCGGCGCGCTGCTGGCGCGCGATGCGCCGCAAACCGGGGCCGTGGGCTACCGCGCCTTCACCACCGCGTATGACATCGAAGCCCCTGCCAGCAGTCTGGTACGGGCGGCGCAATTGTCTGAGCTGCGCGCCACGCTGGACACGGCGGTGGCGCAGACGGGCATCAACCCGGCGCGGTTGGCACGCGCGCTGCAAGCGCTTTTGGCGCAGCCACTGGACGACGGCTGGGACAGCGGGCAGGAAAGCGGACTGATTGATGGGCGGCGACTGGCGCAGCTGGTAGCAAGCCCCACCGAGCGCCGCCTGTTCCGCATACCGCACCAGACGCCGGTGACGGACTGTGTGGTGGGGCTGTTGCTGGACTGCTCGGGCTCGATGAAGCAGCACATGGCGCAACTCGCGCCCCTGCTTGATGTGCTGCTGCGCGCGCTGGAACTGGCCGGCGCGCAAACGGAGTTGCTGGGCTACACCACCGGCGCATGGAACGGCGGGCGGGCCATGCGCGACTGGCGCCGCGCGGGCAAACCGGACACACCGGGGCGGCTCAATGAGTTGTGCCACATCGTCTTCAAAGACAGCGATACGCCTTGGCGGCGCGGCAAAGGCGGCGTGGCCGCGCTGCTCAAGCCTGAGCTTTTCCGCGAGTGCGTGGACGGCGAGGCGCTGCGCTGGGCGTCGGCGCGCCTGGAAGCGGTGCAGGCGCAACGGCGCATCTTGCTGGTGTTCTCGGACGGCAGCCCCATGGATGGAGCCACGGTGTTAGCCAACGACACCGATTACCTGGACCGCGACCTGCAAGCCACTGCCGCGCGCATCGAGCGGACAGGTCAGGTGGAACTGCGCGGTGTGGGCTTGGGGCTGGATTTGAGTGCTTTTTATACGCGCAGCGTGGTGCTGGATATGCAGAATCACCGCAGCGCGCACACGCTGGGTGAGATCCTGACGCTGCTACGGCCGCGCGCCTGAACCCGCCGGACCGCAAGGCGCAAACACGCGCACCGTGCAGCGCGCGCACACGTCAGCCGCCAGGCGGTTTTTGAGGATCGCCAACGTATCCTGCCCGGCGCGGAAAAAGTGGCTGGAGCCGATCTGGTCGTACACGCCGCTTTGGCGCAGCGTGGCCATCGGCTCATCTTTGAGGTGGGTGATGTAGAGCGCGCCGCCGAATGCTTTACGCCGCGCCGCTTCCTGGGCCAGCATGTGCGCACCGCCCAGGTCGATGAAATTGATGCCGGAGGCCACCAGCAGCACATGGCGGTGCGCGGGATTGGCCTCATCAATGGCTTGAAAGGCTTCTTGCAGGTGGTTCACCGCGCCGAAAAACAGCGAACCGTTGATGCGCACGATTTTGAGCTGCGGGCAGTCGGGCAAGCCAGTGTCGGTACTGAAGATCGGCGTGCTGCGCTCGGGCACGGGTTTGACGTCTTCCACACCGGGCTGCGAGGTGCGACGCAAATACAAGATCAGCGACAAACCCACGCCGACATAAATCGCGAATTCCAGCTGCAGCGTCAGCGTGGCGAAAAAGGTAGCCATCAAGACGCCAAACTCGCTGCGGCTAGCGCGCCAGGTCTCCACAATCTGCGTGGTATCAATCAAGCCCCACGCCACAACGAACAAGATTCCGGCCATTGCAGCGGTGGGCAGGTACTGGGCCAACGGGGCCAGGAACAACATGATGAGTAGCAAAAATCCGGCGGAGAACACCGCTGCCAGCGGTGTCTGCGCGCCAGCAACATAGTTGAGGCCGCTGCGGTTGAAGGACCCGCTGGAGGCGTAGCCGGAGAAAAACGCGCCCACGATATTGGACAGGCCCTGGCCGATGAACTCCTGGTTGCCGTCAATGCGCTGCCCGCTGGACAAGGCCATGGCGCGGGCGATGGAAACGGCTTCGGTCAGGGCCAGCAGCGCCACCGCTGCGGCAATCGGGGCAATGCGCTGCGCTGTGTCCCAAGACCAATCGGGGCTGGACAGAGGCGGAAAACCGATCCGCAGCGCGCCAATGCTGCCCAGGCCCGTGGCCTGCGGGCCCAACCAGGCGTTGAGCGCTGCCGCCAGCGCGCTGCCGGCAACCATGCCCACAATCATGTGCGGCAGGCGCGGCCACAGGTATTTAGAAAGCGCACAGGCCAGCAAGGTCACCAGCGCCACCAAAAAAATCCAGGGCTGCACATCGGGCAGGTGCGCAAAAAGGCCTTGCAACACCGTTGCCACCGATGCCCCACGGGGAATCGGCAGGCCGAAGAAGTTTTTCACCTGGCTGGCGGCAATCAAGACCGCCGCACCCGAGGTGAAGCCGATCACCACGGTGTGCGACACAAAATTCACCAGCGTGCCCATGCGCAAAATACCCAGCAGCAACTGGAACACGCCGACAAAAAAAGTCAGCGTCAGCACCAGCGCGACAAATGATGGGCTGCCGGGCTCCGCCAGCGGGCTCATGGTGGCGAACACAACGATGGAAATGGCCGTGGTCGGCCCCGAGACCAGATGCCAGGATGAGCCCCAAAGCGCCGCCACCACCGCCGGGAGCATGGCCGCGTACAAGCCATATTCAGGGGGCATGCCCGCAATCGTGGCGAAAGCCACGCCTTGCGGCACCAGAATCAGGCCCCCCGTCAGACCGGCAAGCACATCGGCGCGGAAAGACACGCGGTTGACGCGCGGCCACCAGCGCAAAAAGGGCAGCAGGCGAAGCACAAGTGGATGCATAGGGGGCAAATTATGAAAAACCAGGGCCTAGGGCAAACCCGCGCACCGGTACCAGATCAGACCTGCACAGTAACAGCAAACCGCCCGCGCACCCATTTGAACAGGGCCCAAAAAAGTGAACGCTGACGGGACTTAAGCGCGTAAAGGGCACCGCTTTGGGGCGGCCGCGAGCCGGAAAAGCGACGACGGCTCTGGCTTGGGCTGGCACTATAAATGCATCCAACTGGCACTAGTCGCATCCCAGCGGCGCATACAAACTCATAAGCTCATGCAAGCGGGTTGTGTGAAGGGGCATAGCATGCGCCCTGCCTTGTGGCCATTTTTCAACGAAAGGTATCCGTTATGAATAAGACTTTGCTTCCCCTTCTTTCCAAATCCGTGGTAGCGCTGCTGCTTGCGGCAGGTGCTGCGACCGGGTTTGCCCAGGCCAAAAAAGAGGTGACCTTTGCACACCAGGACATGCAACTGCCATTGCGCATTTTGATGGACGCCGAGCTGGAAAAAGCAACGGGCTACAAGATCAACTGGCGCATGTTTGGCGGCGGTGGCGAAGTCATCAAAGCCATGAGCTCCGGCGACGTGCAAATCGGCGAAGTGGGCTCCAGCCCTTTGGCCACGGCCACCAGCCAAGGCCAGGATTTGCGTTTGGTTTACATCCTGGATGACATCGCCGCGTCCGACCAGCTGGTCGCCCGCAATGGTGCTGGCATCAACAGCTGGAAAGATCTGGTCGGCAAGAAGGTCGGAACACCGTTCGCCTCGACCGCTCACTATTCCTTGATGGTCGGCATGCGCCTCGAAGGCATTGACGCCAAGAGCGTCAACGTGATGAACCTGCCCCCGCCCGCAATCGCTGCTGCCTGGGAGCGTGGCGATATCGACGCATCCTTCATCTGGGACCCGGTCCTGTCCAAGATCAAGCGCAACGGCAAGACCATTGCAACCTCCGGCGACGTTGGCAAAAAAGGCTACCCCACGTTTGACGGCTTGGTCGTCGACGCCAAGTGGGCAGCCCAAAATCGCGACTTCGTGGTTGCAGCCATCAAGGCCATCACCAAGGCTGACGCTGAGTACCGCGCCAACCCCGCCAAGTGGGTTGTCGGTTCGCCGCAGGTGAAAGCCATTGCGAAGTGGACCAAAGCTGACGAGAAAGACGTGCCCGAAGCCATGGCTGCTTTCGTCTTCCCTGACACCAACGCACAGTTGTCCAACGCCTGGCTGGGCGGCGGCGCTGCAGGTGGTGCAGCCAAGACGCTGGAAAACAGCGCTAAGCTGTGGAAAGAAATCGGCCGCATCACCGAAGTCAAGCCCGACTACAGCGCATTTGTGGACGCCAGCTACCTGCGCGACGCATTGAAGTAATCTGCACGCTGCGCGCAAGGGGCCGAGCGCCCCTGCGTGCAATGCATGGCACCATAGGGGCAACTTGTCGCAAGTTCGCCCCTTTTTTGTAATTGCTGTTGACCCCGAACCGATATGCCCACACTGCAAATCAAAAACCTCACGGTGAACTACGCCGTCAAAGGCGGAACGCTGCAAGCGCTTGCGCCGGTAAACCTGGACATGAAGGGTGGCGACTTTGTCGTTGCCCTCGGTGCATCCGGGTGCGGCAAGACCACGTTGCTCAATTGCATTGCTGGCTTTTTGCCCCCTTCGAGCGGCGAGGTTTTGATCAATGGCCAACATGTGGAGGGCCCGGGCGCAGACCGCGGCGTGGTGTTCCAGAAGCACGCTCTGATGCCCTGGCTGTCGGTGATTGACAACGTCTGCCTGGGCTTGCGCATGCGCGGAATGGGTCGTGCTGAGCGGCTGCGCATTGGCGAGGAAAAGCTGGCCCTGGTGGGGCTGGAGAAATACGCCGACCGCGCGGTCTACGAGTTGTCGGGCGGCATGCAGCAGCGCGTGGGCATTGCCCGCGCATTGGCCAGCGACCCCGAAGTGCTGCTCATGGACGAGCCCATGGGCGCGCTGGACGCATTCACCCGCGAGACCGTGCAGGAAATTTTGCTGCACGCCTGGGCCAAGTCCAACAAAATGGTTTTCTTCATTACCCACTCGGTAGAAGAAGCACTGTTCCTGGCCACCCGCCTGATCGTGATGAGCCCCAGCCCCGGCCGCATCACACACACCTACGACGAGGTGCCCTTCTCGCGCCAGTATCTGGAGCACGGCGACCCGCGCAAAGTGAAGTCGGAGCCCGAGTTCATCCGCATGCGTGAAGAAGTCTTATCCATCATCCACCAACGTGAGGCCGCTCATGTCTGACGCATCCACCCCCGCGCTCAAAACCAGCGCCTTCAAGATTCCCGGCGAAGGCTCCAGCGCCTTCATCACCACGGTCACGATTGTGGTCATGGCTGCAGCCTGGTTTATCGTGACCAACATGGGCTGGATCAAACCGATTTTTCTGCCCTCGCCGCAAGCAACCTACCAGCAGTTTTACGAGTACCTCACGGGGATTGCCAATGACAAACCGCTGTGGTCGCACTTTATGGCCAGCATGCTGCGCGTCTTCGCCGCGTTTTTGCTGGGCTGTGTGACCGCTATTCCCGTCGGAATCGCCATGGGTATGTCGCGCTTTTGGCGGGGCATTTTTGACCCGCCTATTGAGTTGCTGCGTCCATTGCCGCCGCTGGCCTACCTGCCGCTGATCATCATCTGGTTTGGCATCGACGAGTTTCCCAAAGTGCTGCTGATTTACCTCAGCTGCTTTGCGCCCTTGGCCATGGCAGCGCGCTCCGGGATGCGCAGCGCATCGCAAGAGCAAATGAACGCGGCCTATTCCATGGGTGCGAGCTACAGCCAGGTGATCTGGCATGTGGTGCTGCCCGCAGCGATGCCCGAGATTCTGGTGGGCATGCGGATTTCCATCGGTTTTGGTTGGAGCACACTGGTTGCTGCCGAAATGGTGGCCGCCAATGTGGGCCTGGGCCAGATGGTGCTCAATGCGTCCAATTTCCTGCGAACCGATATTGTGGTGATGGGCATCATCGTCATCGGTTCGGTGGCCTTCGCGTTTGACCTGCTGATGCGCTGGGTCGAGAAAAAAGTTGTACCTTGGAGGGGACGGATGTGAGCACGCCACGCGAATTTTTCAAACCCATCACCGGCTCGGTGATGCCACGCTTTGCCGGGCTGGCCACGCTGATGCGCCTGCCCTATGTACAGAAAACCGATGCCGAATTTGCCGATGTCGAAATCGGCCTGGTCGGCATCCCCTGGGATGGCGGCACGACCAATCGCCCGGGTGCGCGCCACGGTCCGCGCCAGGTGCGCGACATCTCCACCATGATCCGCAACGTCAACCGCGCCAGCGGCATCGCGCCCTTCACGCTGTGCAACTGCGCCGACCTGGGTGACACGCCGGTCAACCCGGTGGACCTGATGGACTCGCTCGCCCGCATTGAGACTTTTTTCAGCGGCGTTTGCGCTGCTGGCATTGCACCCCTGTCGGTGGGTGGTGACCACCTGGTGTCGCTGCCGGTCATGCGAGCCCTCGTCAAGCAGACCGGCCCGCTGGGCATGGTGCATTTTGATGCGCACACCGACACCTGGGACGGCTACTTCGGCGGCTTCAAATACACCCACGGCACGCCCTTTCGCCGCGCCGTGGAAGAGGGCCTGCTCGACCCGAAACGCACGGTGCAAATCGGCATCCGTGGCGCGCTCTACAGCGACGCCGAGGACACCTGGGGCCAGGAGCAGGGCATCCGCGTGATCGACATCGACGAGTTCCATACGCTGGGCGTCGCCGGAACGATTGCCGAAGCCCGCCGCGTGGTCGGCGACGGCGCCACCTACGTCAGCTTTGACGTGGATGCGCTCGACCCGGTCTACGCGCCTGGCACCGGCACGCCTGAGATCGGCGGCATGACCACACTCGAAGCGCAGCACGTGGTGCGCGGCCTGCGCGGGCTGAACCTGATCGGCGGCGACGTGGTTGAAGTCTCGCCCCCGTTTGACCCGAGCGGCAACACCGCGCTGGTCGGCGCGACCATGCTGTTTGAGATTTTGTGCGTGCTGGCCGAGAGCGTGCGGGCGCGCAGGGGTTAGGGCCTTGCAGCAGCAGGCTTCACGCCAATAGCCTGCACCACCGCCCCCAGGCCGGTGTGGAAAATGCCTTCGACCACATCGCGCTCCAGCTCCACCAGGTGCACAAAGTCCAGCCCGGGTAACTCGGCGCGCAGCGTGGCTGCGGTTTGCATAAGCTCCACTGATTTGCCACCGCCCGTGCCGTGCTTGATCTGGTCGGGCGTGTAGGCCTCCAACAGAAACACACCGCCGGGCTTGAGCGCGGCAAGCACTTTGCGGTACAGCGCCTGGCGGATCGCGGGTGGCAGGGGACAGAAGATGGAGATGATGGCGTCCCAGGCGCCTACGCCCAGATCGAAATCGGCTAGGTCAGCACAAATGCATTCCAGCTTTACGCCCCTGGTTTCGGCCAGTACCTGGGCCTTGTCCAGACCCACTTGCGAACCGTCCACGGCGGTGACCGCATAGCCCTGCTGGGCCAAAAACACAGCATTGCGCCCCTCGCCTTCGGCCATACTCAGGACGCGGCCCTTGGGCAGGTGCTGAAAGTTGGCCGCTAAGAAAGTGTTGGGCTCGGTGCCGTAGGCGTATTCTTTGCTGCTGTAGCGTTCATTCCACATGGTGTTGTCCTAAGCCGAAGTATGGGGGCCTGGGCATTGGAACAGGGTTCGGGCTTGGACAGACAGCTATTGCGCCTGCGCAATCGCCTTCTTCAAGTCCCGGTATTCCTCGCACGAAAAAACGCAGATTTTGTCCAAGCTGGCCAGGTGTTCTTTGGCCTTGTCCAACTGGCCCATCTGGATGTAGGCGATGCCGATGTATTCGTGCGCGCCTTTGTGTTTGGGGTCCAGGGTGAGCGCCTGTTTGTAGGAAACCAAGGATTCGTCGTACTTTTTCTGGTTCCGCAAGCTATAGCCCAACAGGTTGAATCCATCCGCGCTGCGCGGGTTGGCAACGGTGTAGGCCTCCAGCACCGCCTGCGCGGCAGGCCAGTCTTTGCGCGAGATGGCGGCTTTAGCTTTTTCTAATTCGAGGTCGCGGGGTGTTGGCGGGCTGCTGTCGCCAGCGAAAGCAACGCTGCCAGCCAGCAAACAAACACCCATCCATAAACGAAAGAATTGCATAAGGCTCTCTCTGGTAGTGACTTGAAACACAGAAGCGCGGGTGCGCGGGCCCCGAATCTAGCGCGCCAAGGTGTCACGCAGGGCTTGTGGGGGCAATGGGCAGACCTGCGGCCGCAACGCCGTCATGCGCACCGCCCCCCGCGCCCGCGCCAGTTCTTCCACCGCGCGACCCAGGGCTTCGATGCCGCTGGTGATCAGGCCGGCGGGGATTGATGATAGGCGCAGCCGGAAGTAATTGCAGGGATAGGGCGGGTTCTGGAAAAACACGTCGCCGGCTTCGATCAACACGCCGTGGCTGCGGGCGATCAGGCCGAGCTCAGCGGCGTCGACCCAGGCCGGAGCCTGGACCCACAGCGATGCGCCGCCGGAAGGCAGGGTGTACGAAAAATCCGGCAAGTGCATCGCGAGCGCGGCGGCGGCGAGTTGCATGCGCTCTTGCATGGCGGCGTTGACGCGGCGGGCATGTGTCTCGTGGTGACCCATGGACAAAAACAAAGCGAAGGCGTGCTGCAAGAACGCGCTGGGGTGGCGCAGCATGGCGTGGCGCAGTTCACGCAGCTCGGCAATCAACGCGCGCGGCGCAACGATGTAACCCAGGCGCAGCGAAGGCGACAGGCTTTTGGAGACCGAGCCGACATAAATCACCCGCCCCACTTTGTCCAGGCTTTTGAGTGCCGGCATGGGTT
The DNA here is from genome assembly GCA_947450005.1 of Comamonadaceae bacterium. Taxonomy (GTDB): domain Bacteria; phylum Pseudomonadota; class Gammaproteobacteria; order Burkholderiales; family Burkholderiaceae_C; genus Allorhodoferax. The sequence goes on from CANFTU010000049.1 coordinate 9,569, forward strand.
GCCCCTGGTACAGGTTTTCGGCTTCGTAATCGTCTTCAATCACCACGAAGTTTTTGCGCTCGGCTTGCGCCAGCAAGGCGGTGCGCCGCTCCATGCTCAGGGTGTGCGTGGTGGGGCTCTGGTGCGAAGGGGTGACAAAGCAATAGTCCAAGCGCGGCAGATCGTCCACGATCAGGCCCTGTGTGTCCACCGGCAGCGGCACAAACTGCGGTGCCCGCAACGCAAAGCTGTTGCGCGCATGCGGGTGGCCCGGTTCCTCCAGGCCCACGCGCTGCTGCGCATCAAACAAAGCCTCGGCCAGCAGGTAATAGGCGTGCTGGGCGCCCACGGTGATCAGGATCTCTTCAGGCAGCGCGAACACGCCGCGCTTGGGCAACAGACGCAGACGGATTTGCTCGATCACCTCGGGCACGTCGCTGAGCTCAAAGTCCGGCGTCCACTGCGGCAGGTGCGAACGCGCCAGGCTGTGTACGCAGCATTCGCGAAACGCCTCGGAGGGAAAGAGCAGCGGGTCATAGGTGCCGTAGACAAAGGGGTAGCGGTATTGGCGCCACTGGTCCGGCTTGGCCAGCGTGCGTTGATCGATCAGCGAGCGCAATACCCGGGCGTCCCAATCGGGCTGCGCGCGCTCGGGGCCGGGGCGCTGCGCAGGGGCAGCCGGGTCCGCCGCAACACCATGGGACACGCCTTGGGGCATATCCAGTCCGCTGGGCGAGGGAACCACGAATACGCCGCTGCGCGGGCGGGACTCTAAAAAGCCGTCGTCTATCAGCTGGGTGTAGGCAGCCGTTACGGTGTTGCGGCTCAGACCCAACAGCGTTGCCAGCTCGCGCGAGGAAGGAAGCGGCGCCCCGCCGGGCAGACGCCGGTCCAAAATGGCCTGCACCACCGACAGCCGCAGGCGCTGCTGCAGCGGCAGGGCGGGTTTATCGGGCAGGGCGAACAGGGTTTCCCACTGTGCGCCTTTGGTACGTGGGTGCGCTGACATGGAGCCAGTATAGGTACTGGCTCCTATGAAGCTGCCAGTGCTGGCGCAGGCGAATGGTAGGAACTGGCTCTTTCAGGCTCCAGCTGGCCTGCCTATGCTCGGGGCTTCTGCTTTTGGAGTACTGCCCATGACTGTTGCGATCACGGTTGCCACCCTGGAGGCCTTCAGCGCCGCCTGGAACCGCCACGACATCGACGCGCTGATGTCTTTTATGCACCCCGACTGCGTCTTTTTGACCGCCGCCGGGGACCAGGCCTGCGGCACGCGCCACAGCGGCACCGAAGCCGTGCGCAAGGCTTTCGCCGGGGCTTGGGCGGCAGTCCCCGATGTGCAGTGGACCAAAGGCAAGCACTTTGTGCATGGCGACTTCGGCGTCTCGGAATGGACTTTCGAGGGCACCGCGGCCGACGGCAGCCGGATTGAGACCGACGGGGTGGACCTGTTTACCTTCAAAGACGGCAAAATTCTGGTGAAAAACGTGTTCCGCAAAGCCCGCCCCAACATTCCCGCCACCAACAAATAACCCCCTGCACGGCGCGCCGTAGCCACGGCCGCGCCACGCCAGCCACGCCATGAGCACCACCACCGCCCCCCAAGCTGCCCAGCAAGCCTACGACCCGCGCTACGACCCGCTGGTGGACGCCAACCCGGGTGCCGGGCGCGCCTATGCGCCCACCTACTGGGTGGCCAGTGCGGGCACGCCGCCCGAGGACGATGGCCCGGTGCGCGGCGATATGGACGTCGATGTGGTGGTCATCGGTTCAGGTTCCACCGGCATGTCCACCGCGCTGTACCTGGCGCAGGACCACGGCATCCAAGCCGTGGTGCTGGAGGCCAACCAAACGGCGTGGGGTTGCTCCAGCCGCAGCGGCGGCCAGGGCCAGAACGCCAGCGGGCGCCTGACCCGCGCGCAGTGGATTGCGCGCTGGGGCTTGGACACCGCCAAAAAGCTGGACACCGAGATCCGCACCGGCTTTGAGAATTTCCGCCAGCTCACCCGCGAAATCGATTGCGACGCCTTTGACGGCGGGCATTTGTATGTGGCGCACCGGCCCGAGAAAGTGGCCTACCTGCAAGAGCAAACCCGTGTACGGCGCGAAATTTTTGGATACGACACGCAGATGATGAGCGCAGCAGAACTGCGCGCCAATTACTGCGACGAACGCGACGCGGCAGCGGCGATGTGGGAGCCCGAGGGCGTGGGCGTGCATCCGCTCAAATTCACCTTTGGCCTGATGCGCAAAGCACGTGCGCTGGGCGTGAAGATCCACACCGCCAGCCCGGTGCAAGGTTGGCAAACCATCGGCGGCGTGCACCATCTGCGCACGCCGGGCGGAACGGTACGGGCCAAGCGTGTGGTGCTGTGCACCGGCGGCTACACCGGTCAGGGCGCCAGCCCGGTGCTGCGCAACAAAATCCTGCCTATTCTGTCCAACTCGGTGGTCACGCGGCCGCTGACCGATGCGGAACTGAAAGCGACCAATTTCCGCTCGCAAACTTTTTTGACTGACACACGCACGCTGCGGTTTTACTACCGGCTGCTCAGCGACAACCGCCTGCAACTGGGTAGCCGCAGCGCCATCACGGGCGCAGATGCGCAAGAGCCCAAACACCTTCAGCTGCTGACCGATGCGATTGCGCGCAAGTTCCCGCCGCTGGCCGGTATTCCCATCGACTACTCCTGGTGGGGTTGGGTGGATGTGAGCCACGACATGATGCCGCGCATCACCCGGCCGGACCCGGCGCAAACGGTCTGGCACGCGGTGGGCTACGGCGGCAA
>CANFTU010000050.1 GCA_947450005.1 Comamonadaceae bacterium
CGTTGGCAGGCGCAGCGGGCGGGCCAGGCGCTGGCTGACAGCGGCATCACCACCATCTATTGCAGCGACCTGCGCCGCGCCCATGACACCGCGCTGGCTATCTCACGCGCTATTTCGCAACACAGCGGCATGGCCGCAACGCATTTGCGCCTGGAGCCAGGTTTGCGCGAACGCAGCTTTGGCAGCTTTCAGGGTTTGACGTACGACGAGGTCGGCACGCTGCACCCCGAAGACGCCCTGCGCTGGAAGCAGCGCGACCCGCATTGGGCGCCGCCCGGCGGCGAGAGTTACACCACGGTGTACCAGCGGGTAGCCGCCACGCTGCAGACCATCGCCGCGCAGCATCCCGGCGAACACATTGCGCTGGTCAGCCACGGCGGCGTGCTCGACATGCTGTACCGCCTGGCCACGGGCCAGGCCTTGAACGCCCCGCGCACGTGGGAGCTGGGCAATTGCGCCATCAACCGGCTGCTGTACACCCCGCAGTCGCTGACCTTGGTGGGCTGGGCCGACACCCAGCATCTGGACACGCACGCGCTGGATGAAGGCAGCGCCTGAGTTTTTTTGCCCCGGCCTAATCGCCCAGCAAATCCCCACCCGCCGCACGCGGCGCGGTCACACCCAGGTGCCGGTACGCAGCCAGCGTGGCAATGCGCCCGCGCGGGGTACGCTGCAAATAGCCTTGCTGAATCAAATAGGGTTCGATCACGTCTTCAATGGTTTCGCGCTCTTCGCCGATGCTCGCGGCGATGTTGTCCAGCCCCACCGGCCCGCCGTCAAAGCGGTGGATCACCGCCTCGAGCAGCTTGCGGTCCATCACGTCAAAGCCCTGCGGGTCCACGTCCAGCATCTGCAAGGCGCGGTTGGCAATGTCCAGGGTGATGGTGCCCGCGCCTTTGACGTCAGCGTAGTCGCGCACCCGGCGCAAGAGCCGGTTGGCAATCCGTGGCGTGCCGCGTGAGCGACGGGCGATCTCAAAACCGCCCTCGTCTGCCATGGGCACCTGCAACAGGCCCGCGCTGCGGGTGACGATGCGCTGCAATTCCTCGTGGCTGTAAAACTCCAGTCGCGCCACGATGCCAAAGCGGTCGCGCAACGGGTTGGTCAGCATGCCGGCGCGTGTGGTCGCACCCACCAGCGTGAAGGGCTGCAAATCGAGCTTGATCGAGCGCGCCGCCGGGCCTTCGCCAATCATGATGTCGATCTTGTAGTCCTCCAGCGCGGGATAGAGGATCTCTTCCACCACCGGCGAGAGCCGGTGGATCTCGTCGATGAACAACACATCGTTTTTTTCCAGGTTGGTCAGCAGCGCCGCCAGGTCTTTGGGCTTTTCCAGCACCGGGCCGCTGGTTTGGCGCAAATTGACGCCCAACTCGTGGGCAATGATGTGGCTCAGCGTGGTCTTGCCCAGGCCGGGCGGGCCGAACAGCAGCACATGGTCCAGCGCCTCGTCGCGCTTGCGCGCCGCTCCGATAAAAATCTCCAACTGCTCGCGCACCTTGGCCTGGCCCACGTAGTCGTCCAGCAGCTTGGGCCGCAGCGCCCGCTCCACCGCCTCTTCGCCGCCCGACAGCGGCGCGCCTGAGACCATGCGCGCGGCGTCCAACCCGGCCGCAGCGGTGCTGGCAGTGCGGGCTGCCGGGGCCGCTGAGGCCGGGCGGGGCGAGAAATCGTCGGTTTGAATGGTCACGGTGGTGCGGATAGGGCAAAAAAAGGCGGCCAGCGGCCGCGCCGGGGAGACTATAGCCCCGCTTTACGCAGGGCATACCCACGGCTTACCAAGGGGAAATACGCCCGAGCCTTGTAAGTGGTCACAATGACCGCACATCATGCGCATGGGCACCCATGCCGCATACCGGAGGAAATTGATGCACTTGATAAACCGTACCCCATCCCTTATTTGGCGCAGCCTTGGCAGCGCATTCGCCTTGGCCCTGCTGCTGGTCTGGGGCGCCGCTGCCGCGCAAACCGAACCCACCATGGACCAGGTTTACGCCGCCGCCAAAAGCGGCCAGTTGGACAAGGCCCAGACCATGATCCAGCAGGTCTTGATCGGCCACCCCAACAGCGCCAAGGCGCACTACGTGCAAGCGGAGATTGCCGCCCGTCAGGGCCAACTGCCCCGCGCACGCGAAGCGCTGGCCACGGCTGAAAAGCTGGCCCCCGGCCTGCCCTTTGCCAAAGCCGAATCGGTGCAAGCTCTGCGCACGCAACTCGCGGGCACAGCTGCGGCACCGGCAGCCGCCACGGTAGCTGCGCCCGCTGCAGCCCCCGCGCCTCCCGCAAAGTCGCTGTCTTGGGGCCTGATTCTGCTGTTTGGCGGCGCGGGCATTGCGCTGCTGATCTTTTTGGTGAACCGCGCCGCACGCCCCCGGCCTTCGGTGTTTGGCAACAGCGCGCCGGTGGCCCACTCCGGGCTCAACGGCCCGCAAACATTCGGCAACCAAACCCCCGCGCCCTACGGCCAACCACCTTACGGGCCCCAATATGGCCCGCAGTACGCGCCCCAAGGCCCCAGCTTGGGCGGCCGCATCATGGGCGGCGTGGCCACCGGTCTGGCCGTGGGTGCTGGCGTCATGGCCGCCGAAGCCATTGGCCGCAACCTGATGGGCGGCGAACACGGCAGCGAGGCCAGCCCCCATGCCGCCGCGCCTGAGACCCAGTATGCCCCGCCCGACGTCAACGCCGACATGGGCGGCCAGGACTTCGGCATCCAGGACAGCGGTTCGTGGGATAGCGGTGGCGGGGATAGCTGGGACTAGAAGGGTTGGGTTATCTTCAAGCGGATGCATCTAACGCACCCATTCAGCCCCTGGCGCCTCTCCGTCGCCCCCATGATGGACTGGACCGACCGCCATTGCCGCTTCTTCCACCGGCTGCTGAGCAGTCACACCCGGCTGTACACCGAGATGGTGACCACGGGCGCTTTGCTGCATGGGAGCGTGGAGCGGCATTTGCGCTTCAACGCCGAGGAGCATCCCGTGGCGCTGCAGCTGGGTGGCAGCGAAACGGCGGACCTGTCGCATGCGGCGCGGCTGGGGGCGCAGTGGGGCTATGACGAGATCAACCTGAACTGCGGCTGCCCCAGCGAACGGGTGCAGCGCGGGGCGTTTGGGGCCTGCCTGATGAACGAACCGGCCTTGGTGGCCGATAGCGTCAAAGCCATGGTGGACGCGGTCAGTCTGCCGGTGACGGTGAAGCACCGCATTGGCATTGACAAGAACGAGGACTACGGCTTTGTGCGCGACTTTGTGGGCACGGTGAGCGAGGCGGGTTGCGCGGTGTTCATGGTGCATGCGCGCAACGCCTGGCTGCAAGGCCTGTCGCCCAAAGAGAACCGCGAGATTCCGCCGCTGCGCTACGAGCTGGCCTACCAGCTCAAGCAAGACTTTCCGAGCCTGACCATCGTAGTCAACGGCGGCATTACGCAGGACGCACAAATACAAACGCATCTGGAGCAGGTGGACGGCGTGATGATCGGGCGCGAGGCGTATTACCAGCCTTGGCTGCTCTCGGGCTGGGACGCGCTGTACTTCGATGCCGCGCCGCAGGCGCTCACCCGCGAAGCGGTAGAAGAGGCGATGGTGGCCTACATGGAGCGCGCATTTCTGGAGGACGGCTGCCCCTGGTACGCAATTGCCCGCCACATGCTGGGGCTGTACCACGGGCAGCGCGGCGGGCGCTTGTGGCGCCAGGTCTGGAGCGACCACAAGCGCAAGCCACAGAGCCCGCGTGAGGTGTGGCAGGCCGCCCGCACAGCCCTGGAACGCGGCGCTGCCCTGCCGGACACACCACACTTGCCGGCGTAAAACGCCGATTTCTTGACGAACATCAAAACGGCCGGCGGCCGTGGGTGCCACATTCAGGGACACCTTTTTTTGTCGCTGAAACCATGGCCCAATTTGCTACCCGGCGGGTTGCCCCCGCAGCCACGCCCTCTGCTGAACTTCTCCGCCGCTTTGATATCGCCGGGCCACGCTACACCTCCTACCCCACGGCCGACCGATTTGTAGAGGCCTTTGACGACACCGACTACCGCCGGGTGCTGGAACAAACGCTGGGCGCTCCGGGGCGGCTGGCCACGGTGTCGCTGTATGTGCACATTCCGTTTTGCGAATCGCTGTGCTACTACTGCGCCTGCAACAAAATCATCACCAAGCACCATAGCCGGGGCGCGCTGTACCTGGAGTACCTGGCCAAAGAGCTGGCCATGCATACCGCCATCATCGGCACGCGCCAGCCGCTGGGACAGCTGCACTTAGGCGGCGGCAGCCCGACCTTTTTGAGCGACGACGAATTGGCCGGCCTGATGGCGCTGCTGCGCGCCAACTTCAGCCTGACCGACAAGCCCGAAATCGCTATTGAAGTCGACCCGCGCACGGTGAGCGTGGCGCGGCTGCAGACCCTGGCTGATCTGGGCTTTAACCGGCTGAGCTTTGGCGTGCAAGACTTTGACCCGGCGGTGCAAGAGGCGGTGCATCGCGTGCAATCCACCCAGCAGGTTTTTGACCTGGTGCACGCCGCACGCGAACGCGGCTTGGAGTCGATCAACGTCGACCTGATTTACGGGCTGCCTAAGCAGACGCTGGCGTCGATGGAGCGCACGCTGCAACAGGTCATTGAACTGCGCCCGGACCGCATTGCCCTTTACGCCTACGCGCATTTGCCGCAGCGCTTCAAACCGCAGCGCCGCATCCACGCCGAGGACTTGCCCGACGGCAGCACCAAGGTGGCGATGCTGGCCCACGCGCTGGAGGTGCTGGTGGGTGCGGGTTATGTGTACGTGGGCATGGACCATTTCGCCCTGCCCGATGACGCGCTGGCGGTGGCCAAACGGCAGGGGCGTTTGCACCGCAATTTCCAGGGCTACAGCACCCGCCCGGACTGCGACTTGATTGCGCTGGGGGTCTCGTCCATCGGCCGCATCGGCAACACCTACAGCCAGAACGCCAAGACGCTGGAGGCGTATTACGAGCTGCTGGACCAGGGGCGTTTTCCCGTGGTGCGCGGCCTGGCCGTGAGCCGCGACGCGATGTTGCGCCGCACGGTGATCATGGCGCTGATGTGCCAAGGCGCGGTGGAGTTTGAGGTGGTCTCCAGCGCCTGGATGATTGACTTTGCCACCTACTTTGCCACCGAGCTGCGCGCGCTGCAGCCGCTGGCGCAGGAAGGCCTGCTGACGCTGGACGCACACGGTATTCGGGTGACCGACACGGGCTGGTTTTTTGTCCGCGCCATCGCCATGGTGTTTGACAGCTATTTGCAAGACGACCTGAGCCGCGAACGCTTCTCGCGCATTTTGTGAAGCGTCGGGCGGCGCGCTCGCACCACCGGGGCTGTGGTAGCGTTGCCGCTGCATTTTTTGAACCGAAGCCTTTTGACCGATCCCCTTTCGTCTGCCGACGCGGCACCGGTTGCGGTGCACCCCAAAACCCGTGTGGCGCAGCTGCTGATTTGGGTGATTCCCTTGTTGTGGATCGTCAATTCGGTGATCGCCCGCCGCGCGCCGGGGGTGATCACGCCGCATGTGCTCGCCATTGGGCGCTGGATGCTGGCAGGCGCCATTCTGGCGGCCTTCACGCACACCGAACTGTGGGCGCAGCGGGCCCATATCCGCCGCTACGCCTGGCATTACCTGGTGCTGGGCGGCTGCGGCATGTGGATATGCGGCGCGGCGGTTTACTTTGCCGGGCAGACCACCAGCGTGATGAATATCTCGCTCATTTACGCCGCCTCGCCGGTGATGATTGCCGTGGGCTCGGTGCTGTGGCTGCGCGAGCCTTTTTCCAAGCGGCAGGCGCTGGGCGTGGTGGCTGCGCTGGCGGGCGTGGTGCATGTGGTGGTCCAAGGCGAATGGCAGCGGCTGGGCGAAGTGGCTTTTGTGCCCGGCGACTTGTGGATTGCTGCAGCCGCCGTGTCCTGGGCGGCGTACTCGATGCTGCAAAAGCACTGGAACAGCCCCTTGAGCGCGCGCGCGCAGTTGGCGGTGATCTGCGCCGGTGGCGTGGTGGTGCTGCTGCCGTTTGCCGCCTGGGAACTCAGCCAAGGCGGCCCGGCACTGGGCCAGCAGGCTGTGCTGCTGATCGGCGCGGCGGCGGTATTTCCGGGCGTGCTGGCCTACTGGATTTATGGCTGGACCCAGTCGGTTCTCGGCCCGGGGCCGGTGGCCATGACCATGTACCTGGGGCCACTCTATGCGGCCGTGGTGGGATGGCTTTTGCTGGGCGAGCCGCTGGCGTTGCATCACCTGGTGGGCGGGGCGCTGATTCTCTCGGGCGTGGGCCTGGTGATGGCCGGAAAACGCGGCCGCTGAATCCCTACTGGGACTGGGGCTGCATGCTTCGGTTAAGGTAGCTCAATGGTTCCCCATCTCGTCACCGCACTGAACGGCCCCATCAATGAGCTGGAGCAGCGCATGCTGGACACCATGTCAGCAATCGAGCGCTGGTTCCGCATGGAGTGGATGGAGCACACGCCGCCGTTTTACGGCTCGGTTGATGTGCGCAACGCCGGCTTCAAGCTCGCACCCGTGGATACCGACTTTTTTCCCTGCGGCTGGAATAACCTGACGCCGGCCATGCTGCCGTTGGCCGTGCAGGCCGCGCTCTCAGCCGTGGAAAAAACCTGCCCCGAGGCGCGCAACCTGCTGATCGTGCCAGACAACCATGTGCGCAACAGCTTTTACCTGAGCAACCTGGTGCAGCTGCGCCGCATCTTTGAGATGGCCGGTCTGAACGTGCGCTTTGGCTCGATCAGCCCCGACCTGAAAAAAAGCACGACGCTGCAGGTACCCGGCGGGCAGAGCGTGGATTTCGAGCCGGTGCTGCGCGAGCGCGGCCGCATCGGCGTGAAGGACTTTGACCCCTGCACGATTTTGCTCAACACCGACCTGGCCAGCGGCATCCCGGGCATTTTGGAAGACCTGCAGTCGCAATACCTCCTGCCGCCGCTGCACGCGAGCTGGGCGGTGCGGCGCAAGAGCCGGCACTTCGACTGCTACGACGACGCGGCCAAGCGCTTTGCCAAGTTGATCGGCGTGGACCCCTGGTTGATCAACCCCGAATTTGAGCTCTGCGGCGAGCTGGATCTGGCCACGCCCCACGGCCTGGCCGCGCTGCGCGCCAAGGTGGAGGCGATGCTGCTGAAAACCCGGCGCAAATACAAGGAATACGGCATCAAGGAGCGGCCGTTTGTGGTGGTCAAGCGCGACGATCAACACAGCGGCATGGGCTTGATGACGCTGCGCGACGGCAAAGACCTGGCCGCGCAGGTGGCGCTGGTGCCGGCGGCGGGTCCGCAAGCGCTGATCGTGCAGGAAGGCGTGCTGACGCTGGAGCGGATCAACGACGCGGTGGCCGAGCCAGTGGTTTACCTGCTGGACCGCTTTGTGGTGGGCGGCTTTTACCGGGTGCACGCGCAGCAGGGCGCAGACGAGCTGCTGCACGCGCCGGGTTCCAGCTATGTGCCGCTGGCTTTTGCCCAAAGCCTGTCGCTGCCAGAGCCCGGCATGCGCCCGGGTGCCAGCGCGCCGAACCGCTTTTACATGTACGGGGTGATCGCCCGCCTGGCCCTGCTGGCCGGCAGTATCGAGCTGGAACAGACCGATCCCATGGCCGAAAACGACGATTAGCGGAACTTTTTGTTGCATTGCAGCAATTTTTTCTGCGTTTGTTGACAACAGCGCCTGACAAGCGGGTTTGCGGATGCACAATGGCGCTCCCGCGTCGCATGGAATCCGGCCAAAACCTCTGGGCCGGATCAAATTAGTGTCCTCATCCGCTTCGAAATCGTCCCTTCCCTCCCTGGTTCTTGCCGCGATCGGCGTGGTTTACGGTGACATCGGAACCAGCGTTCTGTACGCCATGAAAGAGGTCTTCGCCTCGGGCCACCTGCCGCTGGAGCAGGCCAACATTTACGGCATTCTTTCCCTGATTTTCTGGACGCTGTCCATCATCGTCTCGCTCAAATACGTGGTGCTGGTGCTGCGCGCCGACAACGAGGGCGAGGGCGGCCTGATTGCCATGCTGGCGCTGGCCTCGCAGGCGGTGAAAGACAAGCCCCGGCTGCGCGGCGTCTTGCTGTCCGTCGGCGTCTTCGGCACCTGCCTGTTTTATGGCGACGGTGTGATCACCCCGGCGATTTCGGTGCTGGGCGCGATGGAGGGCCTGAACGTGCTGGCGCCGGGGCTGGAGAAATACGTGGTCCCGCTCACGCTGGTCATTTTGTTTTGCTTGTTTGCCGTGCAAAAGCGGGGAACCGGTGGCATCGGGCGCGCGTTCGGACCGATTACGGTGGTCTGGTTTGCGGTGATTGCCGCTTTGGGCGTCTTCCACATCGCGCAGAACCCGGTGATTCTGCTGGCACTCAACCCTTACTACGCAGCCGCCTTCTCCTGGACGCACCCGCTTCTGACCTTTGTGCTGCTGGGTGCGGTGGTCTTGTGCGTGACCGGGGCCGAAGCGCTGTACGCGGACCTGGGGCACTTTGGCAAAAAGCCGATCCGCCTGGCCTGGTTCACGGTGGTCATGCCGGCGCTGGTGCTGAACTACTTCGGTCAGGGCGCATTGCTGCTGTCCAACCCCGCAGCGGTGAAAAATCCGTTTTACATGATGGCGCCGCAATGGGCGCTGGTACCGCTGGTGGTGCTGGCCACGGCGGCGGCGGTCATCGCCTCGCAGGCGCTGATCACCGGCGCATTCAGCGTGACCAAGCAGGTGATTCAACTGGGCTACCTGCCCCGCCTGAACATCTTGCACACCAGCACCCGCGACACCGGGCAGATCTATATCAACGCCGTGAATTGGGGCCTGTTTGTGGCGATTGTGCTGGCCGTGGTGATGTTCAAGACATCGGGCAACCTGGCTGCAGCCTACGGTATTGCGGTGTGCACCGATATGCTGATCACCACGCTGCTGACCTTCTTTGTGATCCGCTACGCCTGGCACTACCCCCTGGGTCTGTGCCTGGCGGCCACCGGCGTCTTTTTTGCGGTGGACTTGGTGTTCTGGGGCTCCAACCTGCTCAAGCTGTTTGATGGCGGCTGGTTCCCCCTGGCCATCGGCGGGGCCGTGTTCCTGTTGATGACGACCTGGAAAGACGGCCGTGCGCTGATGCACTCCAAAATCCGCGCCGACTCCATGGACCTGTCAGGCTTTTTAGACTCACTCTTCATCAGCCCGCCGGTGCGCGTGCCCGGAACGGCCGTTTTCCTGACCGCCGACCCCGGCACGGTGCCCAACGCGCTGCTGCACAACTTGAAGCACAACAAGGTGCTGCACGAAACCAATTTGTTTGTCACGGTGCGCAACCACGAAGTGCCCTGGATCGGGCTGGACAAGCGCCTGGAGATCGAACGCCTGGGCCACGACTGCTGGCAGGTGCGGATTGACTATGGCTTCAAAAACGACACCAACGTGCCCAAGGCCTTGCAGCAACTCAAAGGCCGGGGCTGCGATATCGAGCCCATGACCACCAGTTACTTTTTGTCGCGCGACACCGTGGTGCCGACCCTGGGCGGCGGCATGGCGATCTGGCGCGAAAAGCTGTTTGCCCAGATGCACCACAATGCCAGCGCGGCGGCCGACTTCCTCAAGCTGCCGAGCAACTCTGTCGTCGAGATGGGCTCCAAAATCGAAATTTAAGACCGGCTTACCCCGGTTTCCCGCGTGCAATTTTTCAAAGATCTCAGCCTGTCCACCGTTACCGCCGGCTTTGTCTCGGTACTGGTGGGTGTGGCCAGCTCCATTGCCATCGTCTTCCAGGCCGCGCTGTCTTTTGGCGCAACGCCGGATATTCTGGCCTCGTGGTTATGGGCCATTGGCCTCGGGATGGGCCTGACCACCTTGGTGCCCTCGCTGTGGTTGCGCAAGCCGGTGATGGTGGCCTGGAGTTCCTCTGGTGCGGCGGTTTTGGCCAGCGCCGGGGCCACCGGTAACTTCAGCATGGGCGAGGCCATCGGCGCGTTCATGCTCAGCGGCGGCGTGATTTTTGTGATCGGCGCGAGCGGCTGGTTCGAACGCATCATGCGGCTCATGCCCATGTCGCTAGCCTCCGCCTTGCTGGCGGGCGTGCTGGCCGGCTTTTGCCTGACCGGCTTTGCCGCCGCGCAAACCGATCTGGCGCTGGTGCTGGTGATGCTGGCAGCCTATCTGCTGGGGCGGCGGCTGTTTCCCCTGTATGCGGTGCTGATTTGCCTGGGCGCGGCGGTGATCTACACGGCGGTGACCCACGGGTTCGGCGCACAGCCGATTCCGGCGGGCCTCACGGTGCCGGTTTTTGTGGCCCCGGTGTTCACCTGGTCGGCAGCGGTCAGCCTGGCTTTACCACTTTTCATCGTGACCATGGCATCGCAAAACATGCCCGGCGTGGCGGCCATCAAAGCGTGCGGCTTCGGCGACGAGCGGGCCAACGGCGGCGACGCGGGCATCCCGATCACCAAGATTCTCACGCTCACCGGCGCGGCGACTGTGGTGCTGGCACCGTTCGGGGCGTTTCAGCTGAATCTGAGCGCGATCACCGCCGCGATGTGCATGGGTCCGCAGGCGCATCCGGACCCGGCGCGCCGCTACACGGCGGCTGTGAGTTGCGGGGCTATTTATGTGGTGGTGGGGCTGTTTGGCGCGACCATCATGGGCGCGCTGCTGGCCTTTCCTAAAACACTGGTGGTGGCGATTGCCGGGCTGGCGCTGATGAGCACCGTGGCCAACGGCTTGCACACGGCTTTGCAAGACAGCAGCGAGCGCGAGGCGGCGATCATCACCTTTCTGGTCACGCTCAGCGGCGTGGTGATTGCCGGTGTCGGCTCGGCGTTTTGGGGATTACTGGCCGGCGTTTGCGCGATGCTGATTCAGCACGCGCGCCGCAGCGCCGCGCTGCGTTTTTGAACCGAGGCCCACCATGCACCTGCTTTTCGTTTCCGACCCGCTGGAGTCTTTTCAGACCTACAAAGACACCACCTTTGCGATGATGCGCGAAGCCCAGCGCCGCGGGCACAGCCTGAGCGCCTGCGAGCCACGCCAATTGGTGTGGCAACGCGGCGGCCTCATGCAAGCGCAAACCCGGCGCATCCGCCTGAGCGGCAACGCGCAGGACTGGTTCCACACCGAGGCGACCGACGTGCGGCCCCTGCGTGACTTTGACGCCATCGTGATGCGCAAGGACCCACCGTTTGACAGCGAATATTTCTACGCCACGCACCTGCTGGAGCAAGCCGAGCGCGAAGGCGCGCGCGTCTTCAACCGGCCGCGCGCTCTGCGCGACCACCCGGAAAAACTCGCCATCCTGGAATTTCCGCAGTGGATACCGCCCACGCTGGTCACGCGCGAAGCCGCCGCCGTGCGTGCCTTCCATGCCGAACACCAGGACGTGATCCTCAAGCCGCTGGACGGCATGGGCGGCAGCGGCATCTTCCGCGTCGGCTCCGACGGCCGCAATTTGGGCGCGATCATTGAAACCCTGAACCGCGAAGGCGCGCAAACCCTGATGGTGCAAAAGTTCCTGCCCGAGATTGCAGCGGGCGACAAGCGCGTGCTGGTGATTGGCGGCGTGCCGGTGCCCTATTGCCTGGCGCGCATCCCTCAGGGTGGCGAGGTGCGCGGCAACCTCGCCGCAGGCGGCAAAGGCGTAGCCATGCCGCTATCTGACGCCGACCGGAAACTGGCCGAGGCCCTGGGCCCAACGCTGGCCGCGCGCGGCCTGCTGCTCGTGGGCCTGGACATCATCGGAACGCACCTGACCGAGATCAACGTCACCAGCCCTACCTGTTTTCAGGAAATCACCGACCAGACCGGCTGCGACGTGCCGGCGCTGTTCATGGACGCGCTGGAAGCCGCGCTCGCGCGCCCCGTGGCGGCAGGCGCCTAACTGCGCGGGTTGGTCCAGAGTTTGCCGCCGGTGGCCCAGTTCTCGGGCTTCACGTCGACGATCAGCACATCCACCGAATCGGGCGAGCCGCCCAGCACTTCGACGCTGACGCGGGTGATTTCCTGCACCAGCTTGCGCTTTTGTTCAATCGTGCGACCTTCGATCATTTCAACGTGGTAGGTGGGCATAAAGATCCATTCAAAGTAGGCTGAAACCGGCAGACATGCGGTTTGCGCAAAGGAGTTTAGACTGCGCGCCTGCCGCTGCGGCGGCAACCCCACCCCCTGCGCTGACACCCACACCGTGCCCCTGATCCACCGAATGCCCCCGGCCCTGCTGGCCTTGGCCGTGCTGCATCTGGCCATTGGGGCATCCATCGGCCTGTCGGTGGACGAAGCGCACTACCTGCTTTACGC
>CANFTU010000051.1 GCA_947450005.1 Comamonadaceae bacterium
CCCAACAGCTTCACCCGCATCGCCAAAGGCAGCACAGCGCCATCAGCAACGGAGGCGCTACGACTGGAAAACGAGCGTAAAGCTGCGCAGCTTGAAGAGGACCGCAGGAAGTTTGAAGAAGAAAAGCGCCAAGCCGCCTTGGAGCGCCAGCGGATAGAGAGCCAAAAAGCGCAAGTCCAAGCCCAGGTTACACCCGACAACCGCCGCCGTTTGGCGCTGGTTATCGGTAACGACAACTACAGCAGCATGCCGCGCTTGAACAATGCGGTGAATGATGCGAAATCTATGAGCGATGCGCTTAAGCAAGCCAATTTTGAAGTGATGAGCTACAACAATTTGGACAAGCGGCGCATGGAAGAAGTTCTGCGCAACTTCACCAGCAAACTGGGGCGTGATGACGTTGGGCTGTTTTACTTTTCCGGCCACGGCATACAAGCCGATAACCGCAACTTCCTGATCCCGGTTGCCGAAAACGTCAAGAAAACTTCCGAAGTTCCCTACGAAGGTATTGATGTGAACCGCGTGATGGATAACCTCAAAGACGCGAAGAATGCACTCAACATCGTCGTTCTGGACGCATGCCGCAGCAGCTTGCCCGATGCCCGTGGTGGAATGAGCCGAGGCCTAACGGTGACGGATGCCCCACAAGGCTCCATCATTGCTTACGCCACTTCCCCGGGAAAAACCGCGTCCGACGGTGAGGGTGGCAACAGCCCTTACACCAAGAGTTTGATCAAAGCCATGCAACGCAAAGGCGTCAAGATTGAAGATGTGTTCAAGGAAGTACGGCAATCCGTGATTCGAGATACCAACGGAGAACAAACGCCTTCAGAAACGTCTTATCTGGTTGGTGATTTCTATTTCCGGCCGTGAAAAATGCACTGCGCTGGACTCCAACTGCCCTGATTGGCGCGCTGATCACTTTCAGTTCACTCGTTACGAAGGCACAGGAGCCGCAATTTTCAACCGGGCTGGAGTTCGCTGAGCCGGACACCTATGAGCAATTTCCCAAGGCGCCCAAGTACCGGGCCGTGCTGCCGGATCGCGTGGACTTGTCATCCCGGCTGCCGCAGCCGGGCTCTCAAGGCAATCAAGGGTCTTGCGTGGCTTGGGCTATCGCGTACGGTGCGCGCAGTTACTACGATGGATTGGCAACAGGCCAAGCCTTGGGACCGCGGTCGGCGTTCAGCCCCGCCTACATTTACAACCAAATCCGGGCAAATCCTTCGGATTGCTCTGCAGGCAGCAATATTGAAAACGCCTTGAATTTGCTCAAGACCCAAGGCGTCGCGCGGATTGAAGATTTCCCCTACTCGGAAGATAACTGCTCCCGCCCGCCGTCCGCCCGGGTCCGAGCCACTGCCGCGGCGAATGCCATCCGTGGATGGAAGTCCATCAAATACGGACAAATCGAAACGGTCAAAGGCGAGTTGTACCGGGGCAATCCGGTCGTCGTGGGCATGAATGTCCCGGAGTCCTTCCATCAGGTGCGTGGCTCCGCCATATTCAGTGATATCAAGTCTGCGAACAGCGGCGGCCACGCCATGACCATTGTGGGTTACGACGACCAACGCGGAGCATTCAAGCTATTGAATTCCTGGGGTACCAGCTGGGGTGACGGCGGATACGGCTGGGTGGACTACGACGCGATGGCACGCCGTGGCCGCGAGTACTACGTGATGCAGGTCGATCCGCCACCGAAACCACCTGAACCCCCTCCTCCCCCGCCCCCACCCGCGCCCACATTGGAAGAAATACGCCAACAGGTTCGCCAACTCACCGCGCGCATGGAGTGCAGCGCCATCGACCCGCACGTTGCCAGCAACGGGGACGTGGTCTTGCGCGGCTTCACAGGCTCCACGGATAGGTTGCGCGATCTGATGCGCTCTATCAGCTTGGTGCCGGGTGTGCGGGACGTTCAGCAAGCCTTGAGCGTCGCGCCATGGCCGCAATGCGAGGCCTACCTGACCTTGGCTGCGGTCAAGCAAGATCCCAAGCTGTTGTCGGCGACGATTGCGGGTGCCAGCAACAACAAAGCGAGTTTGCTGCGCGACGGTGATCAATTTGCTTTTGAGATCACACCCCAAAACACCGGCGGTTACTTGTATGTGAGTTATTTGCAGGCCAACGGCGATCAAGTTCCCTTGGTATCCGGGCGGCAGTATGCGCGCGGGCAGACCGTGAAGCTGCCCTCAAACAACCAGCGCTACACCATCTCGGCGCCTTTTGGTGACGAACTACTGATCATCATGACCTCACCCAAGCCGCTGTTTGCGGCAGATTTTGGCAAAACCGATGATCGCCAATACCTCAGCTTGCTGCGCAGGGTTTTGTTGAATTTGAGTCCTGCAGACCGCTCTCAATTGACGGTTGCACTGCTGCCGATCAAGACCATTCCCAAATAGGAATCAGGCGGCGCCCGGTTCAGGTCGCAGCCTGGCGCAAGGTCTGCATGACCGGTCGGTTCAGCACCTCCCGCAGCCCCCACCAACCGGCGGCTAAAGCGAGCGCGGCGCCTGCCAACGATCCAGCGAGCGGCACCCATAACGACACCACCCAAGCGAAATCGAACACATAGTGCGCCAGCGCCCAGCCCACGGCGCTGGCCACCAACGAGGCCAGAAAGCCCGCCAGCAGGCCCACGCCCGCCAGTTCGATGCGCTGCACCTGGCGCAAAAGCGCACTGCCTGCACCTACCGCGCGCATGATGGCGTATTCGCGAGCCCGGTCTTCGCGAGTCGCGCTGACCGCCGCAAACAACACCACCAAACCGGCCGCCAAGGTGAACACAAACAAAAACTCAACCGCCGCAATCACCTGGTCCAGCACTTTTTGCAGTTGCGCAATGGCGCTGCCCACATCGGTGGCAGTGATGTTGGGGAACTGCCGCACTAGCGCATTGTCAAAGCCGCGTACCGGCGGCGCTTTAAAAGCACTGAGGTAAGTGACCGGCATGTCCGGCATGGCTGAGACCGGATAGAGCGCGAAAAAATTGGCGCGCATAGAGGCCCAATCGACCTTGCGCAGCGAGGTAACGGTTGAGTCGATCGGCGCGCCAGCCACCTCGAAGCGCAACACGTCACCCACTTGAAGCCGCAAAGTTTTCGCCAGCCCCTCTTCGATGCTGATAGCCCCCGCCTCCTCGGCCTGCCAGCGGCCGCCCGTGATGGTGTTGTTGGATGGCTGCACCGCGCTGTGCGAGAGGTTGAACTCGCGTTCCACCAGCCTGCGGGCGCGTTCATCCTCGTAGTCCTGAGCGGAAACACTGCGGCCATTCACCGCGACCAAGCGTCCCCGGATCATGGGATACCAGTCAAATTTCTCCACGCCAGCCTCGCGCAAAGCCTGCTGGAAAGGCTGGGCCTGCTCGGGCATCAGGTTGATCACAAAACGGTTCGGCGCATCCGGCGGCGTGGAACTGCGCCAGCCGCTGATCAGATCGGTACGCAGCAACACGAGTAACACCAGCGCCAATAAACCCACCGCCAACGCGCTGATCTGGACCACGGTGTAAGCCGGCCGGGCCGAAATTTGCCGCGTGGCCAGAACCAGCGCGCGCGGCGCGGTCGCCTCATTCACGCTTCGGCGCAGCAACTGAATCGCCAGCCAACCCAGACCCGCAAATACCAGTACCGCTGCCGCAAAGCCGCCCACCGCAATCAAGCCCAGTTTCACATCGCTGCTGACCGCCATCAAAAGCGCGGCAAAACCGGCTACGCCCACCGCGAGCACGCCCGCCGAAGCCGGCCGCAACTGTCCCATGTCGCGCCGGATGACCCGCAAGGGCGGGACCTGCGCGAGCTGCAACACGGGCGGGAGGCCGAAGGCAAACAACAACGTCAAGCCCATTCCGCCACCCAGCAGCACGGGCGCCCAACCCGGCGCGGGCAAGCGGGTCTCGACCAAACCGGCCAGCAGTACCAAAAACACGTGGTGCAACACGTAGCCCAGCAACAAGCCCAACGCGCTGGCAAACACGCCCACCCACGCAAACTCGACCACATAGCTTGCGGCAATTGTGCGCTGGGGCAAGCCCAGAACACGCAGCATGGCGCAATCATCCAGATGCGCAGCAGCAAAAGCCCGCGCTGCCAAGGCCACGGCAACCGCGCTGAGCAAAGCCGACAAGAGCGCGACCAGGCTCAAAAACTTACCCGCGCGGTCCAGGGTCTGGCTCAATTCGGGCCGGCCACCCTGCAAAGACTCCAGGCGCACCCCACGCACATGGCGCTCCACGCCCGCCTTGATGGTGGCATCGGCCCAGGCTTCAAAGGCCTTGGCCAGCGCGGGAGCACCGGCCACGGCCATGCGGTAGTTCACCCGGCTGGCAGGTTGTATGAGGCCGGTGGCCGGCATATCCAGGGCATTGAGCATCACACGCGGGGCGAAGTTCAGGAAGGCTGCGCCCTTATCCGGCTCCTGGGTCAGCACGGCGGTGATCATGAGGCTGCTGTTGCCCAGTAGTAAAGGCTGGCCGGGCGCGACCCCCAGTGCATCAAGCAACTGCGCCTCCACCCAAACCGTGCCCGCTTGCGGGATGCCGGCTTGCACCGCGTCCCGCGGGGGCGTGGCCAGCGCATCGTCCACCGTGCGGGCGGTGCGCAGCGTGCCGCGCAAGGGGTATCCCGGCTCAACGGCTTTGAGCGCCACCAGCTTGCTCGCTCCGCCTTGCGCTGCGGTGGCTCGCGCCATGGTGGGGAACGACAAGGTGGTGGCAGTTTGCAAACCCAGTGCCGCAGCTTGTGCCGCATAGGCCGGCTCCAAGGGTCTGTCACTGGCAATCACCGCATCGCCGCCCAGCAGTTGCTGCGCATCACGCTGCAGACCGGATTGCAGGCGGTCCGCCAGGAACCCCACTGCGGTGAGCGCGGCCACGGCGAGCGTGACCGCCAGCACCACCAAACGCAATTCGCCAGCGCGCACATCGCGCCACAGGCTGCGCCAACCCAAAGACCAGAAAGATATGGTCATGTTGCGGGTCTGGCTACCCGGCGCGTCAGGCCTTTGCGGTGTCGAGGTTGCGCAGGCGGATATGCAGCTCGCGCAGTTGCTTCTCGTCAACCGGACTTGGCGCTTGGGTCAACAGGCACTGGGCTCGCTGGGTCTTGGGGAAGGCAATCACGTCACGGATCGATTCGGCACCCGTCATCAGCGTGACGATGCGGTCCAGACCGAAGGCCAAGCCGCCGTGCGGGGGCGCGCCGTATTGCAGCGCATCGAGCAAAAAGCCGAATTTGAGCTGGGCTTCCTCAGGCGAAATTTTCAAGGCGTCGAAAACCTTTTGCTGCACATCGGCGCGGTGGATACGGACCGAGCCGCCACCCATCTCCCAGCCGTTCAAGACCATGTCATAGCCTTTGGAGATGCACTTCTCGGGCGCGCTGACCATCCAGTCTTCGTGGCCGTCTTTGGGCGCAGTGAACGGATGGTGCGTGGCGGTGTATCGCTGCGCCTCGTCATCGTACTCGAACATGGGGAAATCCACCACCCACAGCGGACGCCATCCGGCCGTAAACAAGCCATTGGACTTGCCAAACGGGCTGAGGCCGATCTTCAAACGCAGCGCGCCAATGGCATCGTTAACAATCTTGGCCTTGTCCGCACCGAAGAAAATCAGATCACCGTCCTGCGCGCCGCTGCGGGTCAGCACCGCTTGGAGTGCAGCATCGTGGATGTTCTTGACGATGGGTGACTGCAAACCATCGCGGCCTTTGGCCAGCTCGTTGACCTTGATGTAGGCCAGGCCCTTGGCGCCGTAAATCTTCACGAAGTCGGTGTAGGAATCAATCTCACCCCGGCTCAAACCGCCGTTCTCACGGGCACCGCCTGGCACGCGCAGAGCGACCACGCGGCCGCCATTCATGTTCGCCGCACCCGAGAAGACTTTGAAATCCACATCCGCCATCACATCAGTGAGTTCGGTGAACTGGATGGGGATGCGCAAGTCGGGCTTGTCAGAGCCATATTGGTGCATCGCATCGGCGTAGGACATTACAGGAAATTCGCCCAAATCCACGCCAATCGTGTTCTGGAACACGGTGGTGATCAGGCGCTGGAAGATCGTGCGGATCTCTTCCTCGGTCATGAAGGACGTTTCGATATCAATCTGCGTGAACTCAGGCTGGCGATCGGCGCGCAGGTCCTCGTCGCGGAAGCATTTGGTGAGCTGGTAGTAGCGGTCAAAGCCGGCGACCATCAACAACTGCTTGAACAGCTGCGGGCTTTGCGGCAGCGCAAAGAACTGGCCTTCATGCACCCGGCTGGGCACCAGGTAATCGCGCGCGCCTTCGGGCGTGCTCTTGGTGAGCATGGGGGTCTCGATATCGATAAACCCGTTGGCATCCAAAAACTTGCGCACCTCCATAGACACGCGGTAGCGCAGGATCAGGTTGTTCTGCATATAGGGGCGGCGCAGATCCAGCACCCGGTGCGTCAAGCGCGTGGTCTCGGAGAGATTTTCTTCGTCCAACTGAAAAGGTGGCGTCACCGAGGGGTTGAGCACGTTCAACGCGTGGCACAGCACCTCGATTTTTCCGCTCTTGAGGTTGTCGTTTTGCGTGCCTTCCGGGCGCGCGCGCACCAAGCCGGTGACCTGGATGCAGAACTCATTGCGCAAATCTTCGGCCACGGCAAACATCTCGGGACGGTCCGGGTCGCAGACGATCTGCACATAACCTTCGCGGTCGCGCAGGTCCACAAAAATCACACCTCCGTGGTCGCGCCGCCGGTTGACCCAGCCGCACAGGGAAACGGTTTGCCCCATCAGGGCTTCGGTCACCAGACCGCAATAGTGAGAACGCATGGACATAGCTTCTTTCTTCGCGCCGTCAGCGCAGCGCAGGTTCACAAGACATCATGGAGCGGTGTGGTCGGTGGGTGCGACCGCGCCCATGGACAAAACGTAGGTAAGCGCCTCATCCACACTCATCTCCAACTCAATCACTTCGGATCGCGGCAGGACCAAAAAATAGCCGCCGGTGGGGTTGGGTGTGGTGGGTACATACACGCTGATAAATCCTTCGCCCAGGTGGCGCGCCACCTCACCCGTGGGCTCACCGGTCTGGAACGCGATGGTCCAGCGGCCCGGCGCTGGAAACTGCACCAGCAATGCGGTGCGGAAGGCGTTTCCGTTGCTGGAAAAAAGCGTATCCGAGACCTTCTTCACGCTGTTGTACACCGAGCGGAAAACGGGGATGCGCGTGATCAAGTGGTCCCACTGCTTGAGCCACCAGCGCCCTGCTACGTTGGATACCAGCGCTCCGGTCACGATGACAAAGAGCAACACCACCGCAATCCCGACACCCGGAACCGCCAGGGCACGGACGATCGCGTTGCCCGTTGCATCCGATGTCACGGCGGTCAGGCCCGCCAACAGGGAATGCGACACGCCATCCAGGGTTTGCAGCAACCAGTTCAGCACCCACAAGGTGATCGCCAGCGGCAACCAGACCATCAGGCCGGTGAAGAAATATTTCTTAATGGGCATGGCGTATGCGGGCTTAGGGGTATCGGGCACGCGTAGCGTCAAGCGCAAGTGGAGGACGGTGCTGCGGGGGCCGGCGCAGCGCTGGGTGTCACAGAGGGAGCTGCAGCAGGCGCTGCGGCGGGCTGGGCGGGTGCCGCGGGTGCCGCCGCATCCGTGGAAGCTGCGGGCTTTGCCTCGCCGCCCGACGTGGCTTCAGCGCCACCCGCGGGCTTGGGGCTGTTCCCATCCCTGAAATCGGTCACATACCAGCCTGAACCCTTGAGCTGAAAACCAGCGGCAGTGACCTGCTTTTGAAACTTCGCCTGGCCACACGATGGGCAATCGGTCAGTACAGGATCCGAAATTTTCTGCAACACGTCTTTGGCAAATCCACAGGACTCGCAGCGATAGGCGTATATAGGCATAGCGGGGACATCTCTCAACGGGGGGTGCCTGAATAGGCGAAGCCCGCGATTATAGGTTGCGCCCCCTAAAGCTGGCGTCCTACAGAAAGCGCAACCAGACCATCACCGCCACCCCCAAGGTACCGATCACAAAGCCCACAGCCATGTAGAGCAGCGCCTGCAGCAGGCGGTTGGTACGCCGCTGTTCACTGAGCAAATGGTGAAAAAGTTGCTGCGATTGGGGGTCCGGCTCGGCACGCCCGCCGCGTTGCAAATAAGTGTGCAAAAGCCCCGGCAATTCAGGCAGCAATTTGGCGTAACGCGGCGACTGGGCCTTGAGCTCGTTCCAGAGTCGCTTGGGACCGATCTGGTCCTTCATCCACTGCTCCAAGAAGGGCTTCGCCGTGGCCCAAAGGTCGAGATCCGGATCCAGCTGCCGCCCCAGACCCTCGATGTTGAGCAGCGTTTTTTGCAACAGCACCAGCTGCGGCTGGATTTCCACATGAAAGCGGCGCGAGGTCTGGAACAAACGCATCAGCACCATGCCCAGCGAAATTTCCTTGAGCGGCCGGTCGAAGTAGGGTTCGCAGACTGCGCGAACCGCCGCCTCCAACTCGTCGATGCGGGTGTCCGCCGGCACCCAACCGGACTCCACGTGCAGCTCGGCCACGCGCTTGTAGTCGCGGCGGAAAAACGCCACAAAATTTTGTGCCAGGTATTCCTTGTCCACCTCGGTCAGCGAGCCCACGATGCCGAAGTCCAGCGAGATGTAGCGCCCGAAACTGTGCGGATCCAGACTGACCTGGATGTTGCCAGGGTGCATGTCGGCATGGAAAAAACCGTCGCGAAACACCTGCGTGAAGAAAATCGTGACCCCGTCACGCGCCAAACGCGGGATATCGACCCCCGCGCTGCGCAGGCGCTCCACCTGGCTGATGGGAACGCCGTGCATGCGCTCCATCACCAGTACATTGGTGCTGCAATAGTCCCACAGCATCTCCGGAATCAGCACCAGCCCCAGACCCTGCATATTGCGGCGCAGCTGGGTCGCGCTGGATGCCTCACGCACCAAATCGAGCTCGTCGTGCAGGTATTTATCGAACTCGGCTACCACCTGGCGGGGCTTGAGGCGGCGACCATCGGTCGACAACCATTCCAACCAACCCGCCATCATGCGCATGAGCGCCAGGTCTTTGTCGATCACCGCCAGCATGTTCGGGCGCAGCACCTTGACCGCGACCTCGCGCTCGCGGCCGTCCCGGTCCACCAGAACCGCGAAATGCACCTGCGCCACGGACGCGCTGGCCACAGGCTCGCGCTCAAAGCTGGTGAACACCGCGCTGATCGGGCGACCCAGGGCTTTTTCAATGGCTGCTGCGGCAACGTCCGCATCGAAAGGCGGCACCGCGTCCTGCAGCTTCGCCAGCTCATCCGCAATATCCAGCGGCATCAGATCGCGCCGGGTCGAGAGCACCTGGCCGAGCTTGATAAAAATCGGACCCAAGCTTTCCAGGGCCTCCCGGATGCGCTGACCGCGTGGCGCGCTGAGGTTGCGGCCCCAGGCAAAGCGGCGAGCCAGCCACTTCAACCCCGGCTGGTTGAAGCTGTCAAGAAGCAGGACATCGAGCCCGAAGCGCAACAACACCCAGACAATGAAGACGCCTCGAAACAGGCGCGTCATCGCATGCTTCCGAAAGCACCCACGCCGCGTGCCGCAAAACCGCGCAGCACCACGAGCGCACCCATGGCTGCCTGGGACAGCAGATGCGCGGGAACATCGCCCAAAAGGCGCGACAGGTCTTCTTCCAGGTCCCAGCGCACATGGTCGGCCAACCAGTTGACCTCCGCAGCGAGCTGCACGTCACCCTCAATATGCACAGTGGGTTTTTCGCCCTGCATCAAACGGCGTGCGATCTCCAAAGGCGCTTCATCGGCTACAACGATAGACAAATCAGGCTGGGCGGCGGCGTCCGCCAGATCCAGGAGCCCGGCCGGAGTGATCGCAAGAAAAAGCGAGTAAGCCTGCCAGCGCGCCAGGATCCGCTGGCCTTTGTGTTGCTTGAGCCGAACCATGGCCGCAGGCTCCTGTTGCAGCACGTGGTTGAACAGCAAGACCAGACGGTGTTGCAATTCCTGCACAGCCCAAGGCGGCACCGGAGCGGCGCGCTTGCCGCTCAGAATCTGCTGCAAATCATTGAACGAAGCGCTAAAGGGTGTGGTGGTTTCCATGGGTGCATTATTCCGCAGCCCACGGACCCGCCGGCTGCCGTCCGGGTGTGGCAAGCCGCCTATTGCAGTGCCTGCACACCCGCCACCAGCCAACCGGCGCTGCCGTCTTTGGGTTTGCTCATGTTCCAGACCTCACGGAAGGGAGCGGGCCCAGTCGAAGGGTTCTCGCGGATCATTCCAGAAAACTCCACGCTGGCAAGGTAGTCCGCGGCGCCTTCTTCAATACCCAGCAGGCGGGCATCGAGCATCACAACCTCCGTTACATTGACCGGCGTACCGGTATGCGTGTCGCGCTCGGACAACTGGGTTTTGATCTCGCCCAGCATCTCATCGGTCATGAAGGCCCGAAGGGCGCTCAAGTCCGAATGATCCCAGGCAGCTTGCAAGCTGACAAAATTGCGTTTGCAGGCCGCGAGAAAGCCCTCGGTATCAAAACCGGCCGGCACGCCCCAGGATTGCGAGCCGGTCAAAGCGGAGCCGATCATGCTGCCCTGCCCTGCTTCGGGTTGAAAATTGCTGCGCTCATAGGGACGTGCTGACGCGTCATTGCCCACATTCTCCGGACGGTACGTAGGGCTGTAGCTGCCGCTGGGCACCGCAAAGGGTTGCTGTGCGGGCACCTCGACGCGGCGGCGCATCAACCACCCGATCACCGCAAAGGCCAACATGGCCAGCAACGCGATCATCAAAATATTGCCAAATTCCGCGCCGAAGCCCAGAGAATGCGCCAGCCAGGCCAAGCCCAGACCCGCTGCGAGACCGCCCAGCATCGCCCCCCAAGGGCGGCGTGGAGCGGGCTGCGCTACGGGAGCGGGTGCAGGCTGTGCGGGCCGCTGTCTGGCTTGCTGCGCGGGGGCAGCCGGAGCATTGGCAGGGCCGGGCCCGGGTTGACCGACATGGCTGGATTGGCGCCCCATGCTGCGCCCGCCGGAAAGGCGGCCGGCTTGCGCATTCAAACTGATCAACAAAAACACCAAGGCCATCCAGGCTGCGAATAACTTCACTTTGCACGCTCCAAAAATAATCATTCAACGCCGGCCGATGCACCGGTCAGCACTTGATTCCAACATGTAATGCAGCAATGCCCGCCGTGAGGTTGTGGTAATCCACATGGCCAAAACCGCCTTTGTGCAACATGGTCTTTAGCGTGGACTGGTCCGGGTGCATGCGGATGGACTCGGCCAAATAGCGGTAACTGTCTGCATCGCCGGCCAGCCACTGGCCCAGGCGCGGCAAAACGTTGAACGAGTACCAGTCATACGCAGTCCGCAGGGGCTTAGCCACCGTGGAGAACTCCAGCACCAACAGCTTTCCGCCCGGCTTGAGCACGCGGCACATTTCCTCCAACGCGCGCTCCTTGTGCGTCATATTGCGCAGACCGAAAGCCACGCTCACCAGATCAAAGTGCCCGTCCGCAAAGGGTAATGCCTCAGCGTCGCACACCACGGTGGGTAACAGAACCCCGGCATCCACCAGGCGGTTGCGCCCGGTGCTGAGCATGGCGTAGTTGATGTCCGTGTGCACCACCTGCCCGCCGGGGCCGACCTTGCCGGCAAAGGCCAGCGCCAGATCGCCCGTGCCACCGGCGATATCCAGGGCGCGTTGCCCGGGCTTCAGGTTGGCCACCATCACGGTATAGGCCTTCCAAGCGCGGTGCAGGCCACCGGACATGACGTCGTTCATCAAGTCATATTTCGGCGCGACCGAGTCGAAGACACCCCGCACGCGCTGGGCTTTTTCGGCTTCATCAACCGACTGGAATCCAAAATGGGTTTTGCTCATAAGGTTGGGCGCATCCACATGCGTCAATGGCTGGCGCAGCCGGAAACTGGGGCGGCGGGCATGGGCCCGTCGCGCTCGCGTCCTGCGGCTTGCAAGCGGGCTTCGTACTGCGCCCACAAGGTCGCCTCTTGCGCGCCCAGGTAATACAGATAGTCCCAGGAAAAAATGCCGGTATCGTGGCCGTCGGAAAAAGTGGGCTGCACGGCGTAATTACCCACCGGCTCCAGGCTTTGCAGCGTGACCATTCTTTTGCCGGTCTGCAAGACCTCCTGTCCCTCGCCATGTCCTTGCACCTCCGCGGACGGCGAATACACCCGCATCAGCTCAAAGGGAATGCGAAAAGACGCTCCGTCCGAAAAACTGACCTCCAACACGCGCGA
>CANFTU010000052.1 GCA_947450005.1 Comamonadaceae bacterium
CTTGGCCACTTCCACATGCACCTTGCTGACCAGCGGGCAGGTGGCATCGAAGACCTGAAAGCCCCGCGCCTGCGCCTCGTCCTGCACGGCTTTACTCACACCATGCGCCGAGAAGATCAGCGTGGCGCCGGGCGGCACATCGGACAACTCTTCAATAAATATCGCACCGCGTTCGCGCAAGTCGTTGACCACATGGGTGTTGTGCACGATTTCATGGCGCACATAGATCGGCGCGCCGAATTTGTCGAGCGCGCGGTCCACGATCTCGATGGCGCGGTCCACACCGGCGCAAAACCCGCGCGGCTCGGCCAGCAAGACTTCCTGTAATTGCATGGGCGGGCTCATAGCACTCCGATCAGTTGCACTTCAAAGCTGACCGGTTCACCGGCCAGGGGGTGGTTGAAATCGAACAACACCGCGCCGCCGTCCTCCGCATCGCGCACTTGCAGCACGGCACCGGCATAGCTGTCCTGGCCGTCAGGCGTGGGGAACTGCACCACATCCCCCGGGGCGTAGCGTTCATGCGGGTCACCGAGTTCGCGCAGCAGCTTGATGGCCACCCATTGCTCCATGGCCGGGTTGCGCTCACCAAATGCGGCACCCGGCGGCAAATCAAAGGTGGCGCGTTGGCCCTCCGCCATATCCATCAGACACTGTTCCACGGCGGGCGACAACGCGCCGCTGCCCAGGCTCAAGGTCGCCGGTTTTCCACCAAAGGTGTTGATGATGTCCCCCGAGGGGCCGCCCAGCCGGTAATGCAAAGTCAGAAACGAGCCCGCTTGCACGCGGGCGGGGCTGTTGGTCATAGATGTCCCGATAAACTGCCGCTATTGTAGAAAGCCGCCCGCGATGTCGATGAAAGACCTGCCCCCCGACGCCCGCCCGCGGGAAAAGCTGCTCGCCCGGGGCGCGTCGGCGCTCTCCGATGCCGAGCTGCTGGCCTTGTTGCTGCGCACCGGCACGGCGGGCAAAGGTGTGTTGCAAATGGCGCAGGAGCTGTTGGATTTGCCCTCTGTATCGGGCAGCGGCTTTGGCGGCATGGCCGGTTTGCTCAACGCCGGCGCCGCCGACCTGCAGCGCGTCAAGGGGCTGGGGCCGGCGAAACGCGCCGAGTTGCTCGCAGTGCTGGAGTTGGCGCGCCGGGCCTTGGCGCAGCGTCTGCAGGAGCGCCCGGTGCTGGATTCGCCCCAGGCGGTGCGCGATTTCTGGCAGCTGCATCTGGCGGCGCGCCCCCACGAAGTATTTGCCGTGCTGTTTCTGGATGCGCAACACCGCATGCTGGCCATGGAGGAGTTGTTCCGTGGCACGCTGACCCAGACTAGCGTGTACCCGCGTGAAGTCGTCAAGCGCGCCTTGCACCACCAGGCCAGCGCGGTGGTGCTGGCGCACAACCATCCCAGCGGTTCGGTGCAGCCTTCGCGGGCCGATGAGACGCTGACCCACACGCTCAAGGCCGCGCTGGCCCTGGTGGATGTGCGCGTGCTGGACCACGTCATCGTCAGCCAGGGGCAGTCGCTGTCCATGGCCGAGCAGGGGCTGGTATGAGCACGCGCAGGCCCGCTCCTGCGCGCAAGGCGGTGGCCTTGAGCGATTTGGCTGCCATCAAAAAACAATTGACCGAAGCGGCGGCAGCGCAAGCTGCCGAAGCCGCGCGTGCAGCGGCCGAAGCCAAACGGCTGGCTGCGCAAAAAAACCTCTTTGAAAACGCGGTGGGTAAGGTCCAGCGCTTGCCGGACCCGGGCGTGGCCGATATGTCGCCCGAGCGCCCGCCGCCGCATCCGCTGCAGCACCAGCGCGACGAAGCGGCCGCTTTGCGCGAGTCCATGAGTGACGAGCTGGACATCAGCTCCCTGCTCGACACCGATGCGCATTTGAGTTTCCGCCGCCCCGGTGTGGGCGCAGACGTGACGCAAAAGCTGCGCAAGGGCAAGTGGTCGATTCAGCGCCAGATCGACTTGCACGGCCTGCGCAGCGACGCTGCGCGCGAGGCGCTGGGCGGCTTCATCCGCGAGTCGCACCAGCAAGGCATCCGCTGCGTGCGCGTGATCCACGGCAAGGGTTTGGGCTCACCCGGCAAGACGCCGGTGCTCAAAGACAAGGTGCACCGTTGGCTGGTGCAAAAAGCCGAGGTGGTGGCATTTGTGCAGGCCCCGCCCATGCAGGGCGGCGCTGGCGCGCTGGTGGTTTTGTTGCAACCCTTTCGCGCCGCCTAGTCGCGGCCGGGGCTCACTTGCCGGCGTTGGGGAAGAACAGCTGCTGGCCGTCGATTTTGTAGCTGGCGATCACCGCTTGCCCGGCGCCGGATGTAACCCAGTCGGCGAACTTTTGTGCCTCAGCCAATTTGGTGTGCGGGTGTTTCGCCGGGTTGACCACCAGCACGCCGTACTGGTTGAATAAGCGGGTGTCGCCCTCGACCAGCACGGCCAGGTCAGCGCGGTTTTTGAAGCTCAGCCAGGTGGCGCGGTCTGCCAGCACGTAGGCACCGGTGCTGGCCGCCATATTCAGCGCCGGGCCCATGCCACAGCCGCATTCGCGGTAGCCGCTTCCCTTGGCGCTGTCGGCTGCGGTGAGCTTCCAATAGCGCAGTTCGGCGGCATGGGTGCCGCTTTTGTCGCCGCGGGAGATGAAGGGCGCGTTGCTTTGCGCCACTTTGGCAAGTGCGGCGGCAATGTCTTTGCTGCGCAGCTTGGCTGGGTCGGCGGCCGGGCCGATCAGCACAAAGTCGTTGTACATCACGGGCATGCGTTTGAGCGCAAAGCCCTCGGCCACGACTTTCTCTTCAGCCACCTGGTCGTGCACAAACAGCACGTCGGCGTCACCGCGCCGGCCCATGTCAATCGCCTGGCCTGTGCCCACCGCAACGACTTTGACCGTGACGCCGGTGGCCGCCGTGAAGGCGGGCAGCAGGTGCGCGAACAGGCCGGACTGCTCGGTCGAGGTGGTCGATGCCATGACGATGCTCTGGCCCTGGGCCAGCGATGCCGCAGTCAGCAGGGCTGCTGCAATCACATGGGGGATACGTTTCAAGCGAGTTCTCCTTGGGTAAACAAATGGGCGCTTGGGCTGCGCGATTGCAGTATCGCCGGGTTGAAAAAGTCTGCCACAGGCAGGTCGGCCAGCACCCGCCCGCCCTCTAGATACACCACCCGCTGCGCCAGGCGCTTGACCTGCCCCAGGTTGTGGCTGGCAAAGACCATGGCGGCCTGCGGGTGGCTGCGGGAAAAATCTTCCATCAAAGCCTCGACCTCGCGCTTGGCGTGCGGGTCCAGGCTGGCCGTGGGCTCGTCCAGAAGCAGCAGGGCCGGTTGCAGCGCGAGCGCCTGCGCCATGGCCACGCGCTGTTGCTGCCCGACCGACAGCGTGCGCGCCGCACGATCGGCGAGGTGGCCCAGACCCACGCGCAGCAGGGCCTGCAAGGCTTGCTCCCGCGCAGTGGCCCACGGCACGCCGCGTAACCACAGGCCTAGCGCCACGTGGCGCAGCACCGACAGGCGCAGCATGTGCGGGCGCTGGAACAGCATGGCTTGCGACACGGCAGGCTGCGCATGCACCTGCCCCTGCACCGGCAGCAGCAGTCCGTTGATCAATCGCAACAGCGTGCTTTTGCCCGAGCCGTTGGCGCCGACCAGCGCGATGCGCTCACCCGTACCGATGCGCAGCGAGACCCCGTCCAGCGCCAACTGCGCCCCGGTTTGGACGGACAGGCGCACGCTCGCAGCGTCAACAAAAAGGAGTTCCATCACAGCGCCCCTGCCACGCTGCGCGTGCCCCGGCCATCCCAGACCGACCAGCGCGCCAAGAGCGCCACCAGCGCGTTCAGCAACAGAACCACCGCCAGCAGCACCAGCCCCAGGCCGATGGCCAGGGGCAAATCGCCCTTGGACGTTTCCAGTGCAATCGCCGTGGTCATGACGCGGGTGAAGCCGTCGATATTTCCGCCCACGATCATCACCGCGCCGACCTCGGAAATGGCCCGCCCGAACGCGGTGATCACCACCATCAGCAGCGCCAGCCGCGCATCCCAGGCCAGCAGCAATGCACGCATCGCCGCGCCCGCACCCCAGGAGCGCAGTTGCTCGCCGTGCAAAACCTCGGCGTCGTCCACCACCTGCCGGCTCAGGGCCGCTGCGACCGGAAACACCAGCACGGCCTGCGCCAGTACCATGGCTTTGAAGCTGAACAGCCAGCCCCAGGCCCCCAGCGGCCCGGAGCGCGAAAGCAACAGATACACCAGCAAGCCCACCAACACCGAGGGCACGGCCAACAGCGCGTGCAACACGGTCAGCAGCGCGCCGCGTCCGGTAAACCGCGCCACGCCCAGGTAAGCGCCGCATACCAGCCCCGTCGCGCAGCCCAGCACGCAGGCCAGCGCGCTGACTGCCAGCGAGCGCGCCACGATGGCCAGCAGCTGCGCATCCAGCGAGGTGAGCAGCTGCCAGGCGGTGTGCAGAGCGCTAGTTGGCATCGGGGGGCGTGCTTCAGGTTGCGACGTTGCGCATCCAGTCAGCGGTCTGGAAAAACGAGGTCTCCAGCCGTTGCCGCAAATCCTCGGGAACACCGGTCTCGGTCATGGCTTGCGCCATGCAGGCCAGCCATTGGTCACGCTCGAGGATGCCAATCGGTGCGTGCATGTGGCGCATGCGCAGGCGCGGGTGTCCAAAGCGCTCGGTGTAATGCTGAGGCCCGCCCATCCAGCCGCACAAAAACCAGAACAAGCGCTCGCGCGCCTGCTCCAGTGTGTTGCCGTGCACCGCGCGCAGGGCGGCGTAGGCGGGCTCAAGCTCCATGAGGTCGTAAAAGCGTTCCACCACCGCGTAAATGGCGGGCTCGCCGCCGATGCGGGCAAATGGTGTGGTCTCGGGTGCTTCGGGTGCGTCATCCATGGCTGGATTGTCGGCCAGCCGGGGCTCCGGGGGAAAGGCACAATGCGCAGCCGCTGCGATACACGCCGCGCACCTTCACACCACGGACAGGACGGGAGTTGGGATTGAACGGATCGCAAGCGCCTGCGGGCGTCATCGTGTTGCGCTCAGACCGCTTGCTGGCCTGGGTCCTGCCCTTGGGCGCGCGCTTGATGCAGCTGTTCTGGCTGCACGGCCGCCAAGGGCCGCGGCCGTTGACCCTGGGTTTTGCCGACCCGCAGGCGTATGCGCAAGACCGGGCCTACCTGGGTGCCGTCTGCGGCCGTTACGCCAACCGCATTGGCGAGGCCGTTTTAGAGCGCGAGGGGCAGCGCTACCCGCTGGACGCCAACACGCCTCATGGCCACTGCCTGCATGGCGGCAGCCAGGGCTGGAGCCACCTGCCGTGGCAGGTGGCCGATCACACTGCCGACCGCGTAGAGCTGCTGCTGCATTCTGCGCACGGTGACATGGGCTTCCCGGGAAATTGCCGGGCCCGTGTGGTGTACCGGCTGGAGGGCGCGCGCTTGCTCTGGCACGCGCAGGCGCAGGTGGACCGCGCCTGCCCGATCAACATGGTTCAACACAGTTACTGGAATCTGGACGGTCAGCCTGACTTGCGCGACCACCGGTTGTGGGTGCATGCGCAGCGGTACCACCCGGTGGATGCCCGCGAGCTACCGCAAGCGCCCACGCCCGTTGCCCGAACCTGTTTTGACTTTCGCAGTCCGACACCGATTGCTGCGGCCTGTGTGCCGCATGTAGATGCAGCGATGGTTGTGGACGGGAGGCAGGACAGCGTGCGTCGCGTGGCACAACTGCAAGGCGGCGGGCTGGTGATGGATGTCAGCACCGACCGGCCGTATCTGCATGTCTACGCCAGTAACAACCTGCGCCCAACGGAGCTGCCGCTGGGCGTGGCGCATGGCCCTGGTGCCGGGCTGTGCCTGGAGACGGAAGACCTGCCCAACGGCCCGGCGCTGGGTGCTGACGTGTGGTACGGGCCGCAGCGCGACTACCGGCATACGCTGGCTCTGGATTTTTCTGAAGTAGCCTAGGCCACGGGCACACCGCGCATGGGACAGCTCTACCTGGTCAGACACGCGCAGGCCTCGTTTGGCGCAGCCGATTACGACCAGCTGAGCGCGTTAGGCGAACGCCAGAGCCTGCGCCTGGGTCAGTATTTCGCAGAGAAAGGCCTGGCCTTTGAAGCAGCCATTACCGGCAGTCTGCGTCGCCACGGGCAAACCTATGCGGGCATCGCACAGGGTGCGGGCCTGGGTCTCAGTCCGCTGGTCTTACGCGGTTTGAACGAGTACGACAGCGCGGCGGTGATGGCCAGCGTGCACCCGCAGCCCTTGCCCAAGCCGGAAACGCCCGAGGCATACCGCTACCACTTCCGGGTCTTGCGCCAGGGTTTGACGCAGTGGGCCTATGGTGCGGTTGCGCCGCCCGGTATGCCCAGCTATGCCGAATTCACCCACGGCGTGCGCGAGGCCTTGGACCATGTGCGCAGGCAGCACAGCGGAAACGTCCTGATGGTCAGCAGCGGCGGGCCGATTGGTGTTGCGGTAGCGCAGGTGTTGGGCGCACCGCCGGAGGCCGCCATCGAACTGAATATGCGCATCCGCAACACGGCGGTCACCGAGTTCAGCTTCAACCCCAAACGCCACAGCCTGCTGAGCTTCAACAGCATCACGCACCTGGACGATGCGCGCTTTGCGGATTGGGTGACTTACGCCTGAGCCCGCTCAAGCCTGTGCGATTTGCGTCAGCAACCTGGCCAGCGCTGCGCCCGCCGCATCGCGCACCGCACGGCCGGTTTCTGCAGTTGCCGCCGCCGCGTTGCCCATGGCGCCGGCCGGGTTGTAGTCTTGCGCCGCCCAGGCCAGTTTGGCGCTTTTGCCGTTGCCTAAGAGGTCAAATTTCGCGGCGCGCTGCTCGGAGGTGGATGGGAAGTTTCGTGCTTCATCCATTTCGACCTGGTCCGGGTGCAGCGCCAGCATGAGCGAGGTCTCGATCTGCCCGGCGTGGGCGCCAAAGCGGTGTTCGTGGGCGCTGAAGCGCTGCGCCAGGTCGTCGCCGCTGGCGTCCACCAGGGGCAGCTGGTACCAATTGACGCAATAGACAGTCAACCCCAGACGCATGCGCAGGTCGCGCCCCACGATGTCCATGAAGCTGGCCTGCCCGCCGTGGGTGTTGAGCAGCACCAGTTTGCGCACACCGCTGGCAGCAGCGCTTTCGGCCACGTCGGTCCACAGGCGCAGCACGGTTTCGGCTTTGAGCGTGAGCGTGCCGCCAAAGCTGCTGTGCTCGGGGCTGTAGCCCACCGGCAGGGTGGGCAAAAACAAGGCGGGGGTAGCGGGCGCCATGGCGGTGATGGCGGTATGCACCAGACCATTGGCGATGGCGCTGTCCACCTGCAGCGGCAGATGCGGGCCATGCTGCTCGGTAGCCCCGACGGGTAGCACAGCAATGGTGTGTTCCATCACGCCCTGCGCACGGGCCGCGGCAAAGTGCGCGCTCGTGCATTCGGCCCAGTAACGCGAGGGGAAGTGATCGGGAA
Source organism: Comamonadaceae bacterium (assembly GCA_947450005.1). Lineage (GTDB taxonomy): Bacteria > Pseudomonadota > Gammaproteobacteria > Burkholderiales > Burkholderiaceae_C > Allorhodoferax. The sequence continues at coordinate 7,468 of CANFTU010000052.1, forward strand.
AGTGCATGGTCTGCGTCCTCAGGTTTCAAGCGTGGCCACGGGTGCGGCACCCCGGTGCAAGCGCTGGCGCGCTGCGATCTGGCTGGCGCGCGCGGTGGTGGCGATTGTGCGCGGCAGCACATCCCGCAGGCAGTGGGGTTTGGCGCGCGCGCCGCTGCCCAGGTAGTCGGCGAGCAAGGCCGCGCGCACGGTGGCGGGGTCGCACTGGCGTGGCCCGCACAGGTAGTCGAACAAGGCGTCGGTCAGGCGCTCCGGCGTCAGGCCGGCAGTGCTGCCGGTATCTGTCCATAGCCAGGCCGCGAAGTCGGCAAACGCTGCAAAAGCGCTGGGGCCTTGCATCAGCAGGGGCAGGCTGCGGCCGAAGCGCCCGGAGTTCGCCACCAGATCCCAGTAACGCGCCAGGCGGGTGAAGGCCTGCACCTCGGCGGCGCTGACCGCATCGGTTTGCAGCACCGTGTAGGGCGGCGCGGTTTGGTAAACCATGCCTTGGGTGAGTGGGTCGCCTGCCAAATCTTGCTGCGCCAGCGGCGTGCCGCGCAGGCGCTTGAGGATGCCGAGCTGGATTTCGTGTGGACCCCAGGACCACAGTTCGTCAAAACCCGCAGCAAAGCTGGCCCAGCTTTCGCCGGGCAGCCCGAAAATCAAATCGGTATGCAAGTGCGCCTGGCTGTGCTGCACCAGCCAGCGCACATTGGCTTGGGTGCGCGCGCCGTCCTGTCGCCGGCTGATGCCGCTTTGCACCTGCGGGTTGAGGCTTTGGATGCCGATCTCGAACTGCAGCACCCCGGCGGGGAAGCGGGCGATGCAGTCCTGCAAACGCGCGGGCAGTTGGTCGGGAATGAGCTCGAAGTGCACAAACAAGGGCGCGTCCGGGTCGCGCTCCAGCTTGCCCAGAAAAAATTCCAGGATGCGCACCGATGCGTCGATCTTCAAGTTGAAAGTGCGGTCCACAAACTTGAAGGTGCGCGCGCCGCGTGCGTACAGGTCATCCAGCGCTGCCAAAAAGGCTTCCAACTCGAATGCCCAGGCGGTTTTGTCCAAGGCGCTCAGGCAAAACGCACATTTAAAGGGGCAGCCGCGCGAGGCCTCGACATACAAAACCCGCTGGGCCAGGTCGGTTTCGCTGTAGTGCGCGTAGGGCAGGGCGATCTCGTCCAGGGGCGGTTGCTCCCCGGCGATGGTTTTCATCAAGGGGCGGGGGCCGAACAACAGGGCGCTGCACAGTTTGGGAAAGCTCACATCGCCCCAGCCGGTGATCACGTGGTCGGCCAGTGCCACGATGGGCTGGGTATCCGGCTCGTGGCTGACTTCGGGTCCGCCCAGCACGATGCGGATGTCCGGCCGCTGCGCGCGCAGCGCCTGCACGAGCGCGAGACTTTGCTCCACGTTCCAGATGTAAATGCCCAGGCCGATCACGTGCACATCGCCGCAAGCGGCCGGGCCGCATTGGGCAATCAAGGCGGTGGCCATGTCTGCAGGCGGTGTCTGGATGGTGAATTCACGCAGTACCGCGCAGTCCGCCACCGCCTGCCCGCCGTGGCGCTGCATATTGGCCAGCAGGTAGCGCAGCCCCAGGCTGGCATGCATGTAGCGGGCGTTCAGCGTGGCGAGCACAATGCGGTGGGACATCAGGGCATTATCCGAGCCCGCGCCATGCGGCGAAAATCGACCCCCTCGCCTCCAGCCTTTTCTTCCATGCCCACTTTCATCCCCCGCGCGTACCGCTGTGCCGCCCTTTTGCTACTGACGCTGGCCGCTGCAGGCGTGGCGTTGGCGGGCGCGACCGGTGTGCTGGGGCGCAGCGATTCCCCGGCCGTGGTGGAGAACGCGCAAATCCGTGCCGAACTGATCGCCCATGCGCCCCAAGGTATTGCGCCGGGTAAGCCGCTGTGGCTGGGTTTGCAGTTGCGGCACGCCCCTGGTTGGCATACCTATTGGAAAAACCCGGGCGATTCCGGCTTGCCCACCGAATTGCAATGGACCTTACCCCCCGGTTGGCAGGCGGGGGCGATTCAATGGCCAGTGCCCCAGCGTGTGCAGATCGGCAATCTGGCCAATTACGGCTATGAAAACGAGGTGCTGCTGCCGGTGGCCGTGACCGTTCCCCCGCCGCTGCCCGGTGGCACAGATGTCGACATCAAGCTGCATGCGAGTTGGTTGGTCTGCCGGGAGGAATGCATTCCGCAAGAGGGGGACTTGGTGTTGCGCCTGCCGCTGGGCAGCCGTTACGCCACGCACGCTGCTGCGTTGGCGTCCGCGCTGGGGGCCGTTGCGCGATCGCCGGACGCCAAGGCCGCAGTCACGCTGCAGGCGCGGGTGGATGCGCAGGGTGTGGTGTTGCAGGCGCGGGGCTTGCCGGCTGCATGGCAGGGCCAGGCGCTGAACGTTTTTCCCCAGACAGCCCGGGTATTTGCCGCCGCCACCAGCCCGGCGCAAAGCGACAGGGTCCGCACCGGCGCGGAGCCCGAGGCGGGGACACAGGTCTGGGACGGTGCGTTGTGGTCTGCCCGGCTACCGCTGTCGGCCCAGCGCGTGCAAGAGGTCACAGACCTGCCGGTGGTCTTGGCGCGGGACGGTGCGGGCCTCGATGTCGCGGCGCCGGTGCAGGGCAATTGGCCTGTGCTGGCCAGCGCCGATGCGGCGGGAGCGGTCAGCCCGGCATTGGCCGCGGCGCTGGCGGCTAACGCGGCAGCGTCGGTGACGGCCACGGCGTCGTTTGCCTCCTTCGCGGTGGCCTTGGCTGCGGCCTTTCTCGGTGGTTTGATTTTGAATTTGATGCCTTGCGTGTTGCCGGTTCTGGCCATCAAGGCATTGGGGCTTGCGAACCAAAGGCACCGCAGGGGCATGGCTGCGCACCTGCCCGGGCTGGCGTATACGGCCGGTGTCCTGCTGTCGGTACTGGCGCTTGGCGCCGCGCTGCTGGCTCTGCGCGCGGGGGGGGAGCAACTGGGCTGGGGCTTTCAAATGCAGTCACCGGTGGTGGTGGCTGCCTTGGCGTTGTTGTTTACCCTGATCGGCCTCAATTTGATGGGCTGGCTGGAGTTCGGACAGGTGCTGCCCGGCAGTTGGGCGGCCGTGCAATTGCGCCACCCCGCGGCGGATGCGTTTTTTTCCGGGGTGTTGGCCGTGGCGGTGGCTTCACCGTGCAGCGCGCCCTTCATGGGCGCATCGCTGGGCCTGGCTTTGACCGTGCCTGCGGCGCAGGCCCTGGGTATTTTTGCCGCGCTGGGTTTGGGCCTGGCGCTGCCCTTTGCCCTGGTCAGCAGCATGCCGCAGCTGGCCGCCTGGTTGCCGCGCCCGGGGCCTTGGATGCTGCGCTTGCGCCAGGTGATGGCGATTCCCATGGCAGCGACCGTGCTCTGGTTGGTTTGGGTTTTATGGCACATGGCCGGGGTGGACGCTGCCCAGGTTTCTCCCCCGGTGTCTGCACAGGCGCAATCGCAGGCCGCCCGCCCGGTCGGGACTTGGGGCAAATGGAGTGCGCAGGCGGTTACTGCCGAGGTGCAGGCCGGGCGTCCGGTGTTTGTGGACTTCACCGCCGCCTGGTGCATCACCTGCCAATACAACAAACAAACCGTCTTGTCTGACGCCCGTGTGCTCAGCGCGTTCGCGGCAAAAAATGTGACGCTGATGCGGGCGGACTGGACGCTGCGCGATGCGGCCATCAGCGCGGCGCTGGGGCAACTCGGGCGCAGCGGTGTACCGGTTTACGTGCTGTACCGCAAGGACCAGGCGCCTGTGGTGTTGTCGGAAGTGTTGACGGTCGCCGAAGTCCAGGCGGCTCTGGCGGGATGGTGACCGGGCAATAGGGACTCCTGCGGGCATTTATTGTCAGCAGCCGGTGACTTATGCACAAATTTAGTGTAGGAGTTTTGCCCTCATACGGGTTGATGCCTAGACAAGGGGGCGACAGGAATCGCACGTTAAGTCATTGAAAAATATAGGTTTAATTTTTTGTCTAATTTTTCATCAACCTAATGATCCGCTCGCTGCGCCTAGGGCGCAACGCCCCGTGACGCGACTATCAACAAAGTTATCCACAGAATCTGTGGGCAATCGCAAGGTCTTTATGAATCAAGGGTTTAGCGCTCTTTCCGCAGATTCACATACATAGATCGCACTAACTCGGATTCGAGAAGTGGCTAACAATCGCTGGCATGGCGCACCACATTGCAGTTTTAGTTAACACCCCCGCCCACGCGGGGATCGGTCCGCTGTTGACCTACACGTCCGCAGAGCCGCTGCCGCCGGGAAGCTTGGTCCGTGTTCCCTTGGGTAGCCGCGAGACACTGGGCGTTGTGTGGACCCCGCCGGTCACGGAGGACCCTGGACACACCGACCCGCTGGTGCTGGGCACACCGGTGATGCGGCCGATTGCCGGCCGCCTGGAAGGCGTGGCGCCCTTGCATCCGGCCTGGTGCCAGTTGGTGGCTTTTGCGGCGCAGTACTACCAGCGCTCCATGGGCGAGGTGGCGCTTGCTGCATTGCCGCCGCAATTGCGTGACCTGAGCGCCCAGCAAATGGCGCGCCGTCTGGGGGCGAAGGCCAAGCCCGCTGGGGCTGCTGCGATTGCGTCCGAGCCGCCGGCCGAGAC